>NZ_JAUBQR010000042.1:0-18130 GCF_036701385.1 Microcoleus sp. Pol12B4
GATCGAATTTATCAGCACCCGATCACGAAAAACCTTGATACCAGAAATAAGTCACCATCGGAATCACTGTCGCCAACACCAACAGCACAACCACAACAACTGTGGCATTGCCTTGATCTGTTTCTTCAGCTTTTTTAAACGTGCCTTCAACTTGAATGTTGTCAACAACTTCAGGAGGACCCGGATCGGGTTCGCCCGACAAAACAGTTGCAATGCGCGTACTTGCAGCCGAAAATGCCTCGTTGTATTTATTGGCTTCCCGCAGCGGCACTTGCACGGTTTCCCCAGCTACACTCTGGGCAATTTCATCGGTTAGCAGGGATTTAACCCCTTCGCCGGTGCGAATTGCCGCGCTGTTGGTAACAGTGTCGAGAACGAGTAAAATTTGATTAGTCTGGTCTTCTTTTGCGGGAAACCACTGTTCAAACAGTTGGTCGGTAAAAGTGGCAGCCGTTTCGCCGTAGTCTAAGCGGTGGATGGTGACAAATCTGACTTGTTTCCCTGTTTTGTTTTCCAGGTTGTCGAGCACGCTGCTGATATTGCTTTCGCTGCTACGGCTGAGTACGTCGCCTTTGTCGAACACCCAAGTTCGATCGCCCGCCGACAACACGGGCATTTCGTAAACGCCAGTCGCCAATGCCGGCAATACCGCCATCTGGGATGCGATTAGGGCGATCGCGATCGTCGCCGCCAAAGGTTGGAGATATTTTCTCCAGTTAAATAATTGCTTCAGGAGTCGGGTCATGAGGTTAACCGTAAAACTGACTTTTTTCCAAAAATACTATAGAAACCCCCGTAAAATTCATTTTATGCAGGGCAATATTTACAATTAGCTCGCCAGTGGAACTCCCCGCCCGATTATTTTAGGATTCTAACTATGGAACCAGCAGACACTTATAAAGGTTGGATTATTCAATCCCAGAAAGTCTTCTACGTCGAGGTTTGGGATAGTCGCGGCAACCGCCACGTCGCCGTCCAAAATGCCAAGACTGAGGAGGAAGCTTTGGAATTGGCCAAAAAGTGGATAGACAAATATGAGTCAAAACCCGGAAGAATGCCGATCGACGTACCCCATCCTTTCGGAGACATGATCGATATGCCATTTTGAAGTCAGTTGACTGTTGACTGTTGACTGTTACATTACAGCTTGTAGAGTGCTCTACTAGAAAAAAAACCTCTTCAAATCGAGCAATTATGACAACTGACACATCCGAATAATATGCCAGTTGCGTCCAGGAGTGCGTTTTTCCTGAGATACAATTACGAAATTCCTCGCAATTTCCGCGTATTTTCCACTAAACTTCGAGCAAATTCGTCGAACCTTTCAGACAGTTTTTCATCTAACAATTTACCATCAGGGCTAAAAGCTTTCCAAGCTTGTCCGATCGCAATTTGTTCGGGAATAACCCAAGCGTGCACCCATCTCAAAATCACGCGCAAATCGTTGAGTGCGTTGCTGTTAACTTGCCCTCCCAAAACGCTGATCCCACCCGCAACCTTCCCGTCCAAATGCTCAAAACTCATCAAATCCAGGGCATTCTTGAGAGCACCGCTGATGCTACCGTGATACTCCGGCGTTGCCAAAATCAAGGCGTCGGCTTGCTTAACCGCATTCTGCAGCTTTTCCACATCCGGGTAATCGATATAATCATTCTCGCCATCGCAGAACGGCAGCTTGAGCGATCGCAAATCGAATATTTCAACTTCCGCGCCCAGGGCTTGCGCCCGTTCTGCTGCCACCTTCAAGGCTAACTGGCTGTAGGAGCCAGCCCGCAAACTTCCACCAATACCGACAATTTTTACCATAAAGCTTAAAAACAATAACTGCTTTTCTAAAACGGACTCATTACGAGTATGATTAACATAGCAAGTTAGATCGGCAACTGTCAATCGATTTTAGATTTTAGATTTACGCACGTCGCCGAGAAACCGGGTTTTTGCCACAATTTTTGGTAAAAGCCACAGATTTGGGGGAAAAACCGGTTTCTGAGTCCACTGCTGTTCAAGAACGGGTCCGAGAAACCCGGTTTCTTGAACAGCAGTGGATTCAAAACCCCCCCTCTTGAGGGGGCTCTTGAGATCCAGGGAGAGATAAACCCATTCAACACTCGCCCTCTTGTTAAAATAAATGAACGTAGCAAACCACAAGCGGTCAATCTTGGCAGTCTTCAACCTTGGGCAAAGCAATATGAAAAATTCTTGGAAACACGCATGGCTGGGGCATCTAGCTGTAAACAAAGACAAATCGAGCCAGAATCCTAAAAAATCAATTTCAGGACGGAATCTTTGGCGCATCCTGGGCAGTTTGGTGATTTCTCAAGGAATATTGCTCTCGACCCCGGTGTTTGCCGAGAGCGCGCCAAACACCATGAGTTACAGCCAACTGATCGACAACATAGAAAAAGGGCAAGTCAGTAAAATCGAAGTAGACGAAACTCAAAAAATTGCCAAGGTTAGGCTAAAAAATCAAAAAAGCGATCAAACCCAATCAGTTAGTCTGTTCGACTACAACAACCGAGAACTGTACTCGCAAATCCGCGCCAAAAAGATTGACTTTGAAGTCAAACAAACAGCCGACAACGCCGCCGCAGTCAGTTTAGTAGTAAACTTGCTAGTGATTTTTGCAGTGTTGGCAGTGCTGATGGCAATCCTGCGCCGATCGACCCAATCTCAAGGAAATGCCATGAACTTCGGCAAATCCAGAGCTCGTTTCCAAATGGAAGCCAAAACCGGCGTGATGTTCGACGACGTAGCAGGCATCGAAGAAGCTAAAGAAGAACTGCAAGAAGTCGTAACCTTTCTCAAAAAACCCGAACGGTTCAACGCCATCGGCGCAAAAATTCCCAGAGGGGTTCTGTTAATCGGGCCTCCGGGAACAGGCAAAACCATGCTGGCAAAAGCCATCGCAGGCGAAGCAGCCGTCCCCTTCTTCAGCATCTCCGGTTCCGAATTTGTAGAAATGTTTGTCGGAGTTGGTGCCTCCCGCGTGCGTGACTTGTTCCGCAAAGCTAAAGAAAATGCCCCCTGCATAGTCTTCATCGACGAAATAGACGCCGTAGGAAGGCAGCGCGGCGCTGGTATCGGCGGCGGCAACGACGAACGCGAACAAACTCTCAACCAGTTGCTGACAGAAATGGACGGCTTTGAGGGTAACAGCGGCGTGATTGTGATTGCAGCTACCAACCGCCCCGACGTGCTCGATACCGCCCTGCTGCGACCCGGCAGGTTCGATCGCCAAGTAACGGTAGATTTACCCAGTTACAAAGGGCGTTTGGGGATTTTGCAAGTTCACGCGCGCAACAAAAAACTCGACCCAGAAGTTGCCCTAGACACGATCGCCCGCCGCACTCCCGGCTTTTCCGGCGCCGACTTGGCAAACTTGCTCAACGAAGCAGCAATTCTTACCGCGAGGCGTCGCAAAGACACGATTAGTAACTTAGAAGTTCACGACGCGATCGACCGGATCACGATCGGGCTTACCCTCAACCCGCTGCTCGACAGCAAAAAAAAGTGGATGACAGCATACCACGAAGTCGGACACGCCCTAGTCGCGACCATGCTCAAAAATGCCGATCCAGTTGAAAAAGTAACGATTATTCCCCGTTCCGGTGGCATCGAAGGCTTTACTAGCTTTGTACTCGACGACGAAATGCTCGACAGCGAAGGTTTGAGGAGTCGGGCTTTGCTGTTAAATCGAATTAAAGTAGCTTTGGGGGGACGGGCGGCGGAGGCCGAAATTTATGGCGATGCTGAAATCGACACCGGTGCCGGTAGCGATCTCAAAAAAGTTAGCAGTCTCGCGAGGGAGATGGTAACGCTTTATGGAATGTCGGATTTGGGGCCTGTGGCTTTGGAAAGTCCGAACAATGAGGTGTTTTTGGGCCAAAACTGGAATTCGCGATCCGAGTATTCCGAAGACATGGCAATTAAGATCGATCGGCAAGTCCGGGAAATTGCCCTTGAGTGCTACGAAGAAGCTCGCCGAATTATCCGCGAAAATCGCGCTTTGGTAGACAAACTTGTCGAAGCGCTGTTGGATGAGGAAACGATCGACGGCGATGAATTCCGCCAAATTGTCGAGCGGTACACCGAATTGACCAAAAAAGAGTTGGCACCAACGTAAAGAGTCATTAGCCATTAGTCATTAGTTATTCAAGTTTGTAGTGATGACTTGATTCCTCATTCCCGAAAAAATCAGGACTTTAGTCATTACTACAAACAAAAAAAAATGACTACTAACTAATGACTACTAACTAATGACAAATTAAGATTGTTGCGCGTACATTTCCCGGAGTACCAAAGCCGGGTCTACCCAGCGACCGCCGTACTTCAGTCCCCAGTGCAAGTGAGGTCCACTCGTGCGGCCAGTCATCCCAACTCTGGCAATTCTTGCACCCGCAGGCACTGTTTGACCTTGCCAAATTTGCACGGTACCTTCGCTATCGGTATAATAACGCCCGCCGTTAGCTGTTAGCACTCGGCCTCTGAGGTGACAGTAGATGTGTTCCCAATTTCCCGATCGCACCACCATACCAGTGCCGCATCTGCCATCTTCCCAAACTTCCACAATTTGCCCGCCCCACCAATTGCGGATATAGCTGCCTTCCGGGGCCGCCATGTCCAAACCGTAATGAAAATCCCCGCCACGGGGGCCGAAGGCGGAGGTGTATGTTTCAAAGTTTTCGACTGGAAAAGAAGCTTCTTGCCACAAATTACCCGTCGCTACTCTGCTTGGTAAGCCTGACTGAGCTTTGACTACCTGCTGCTGCAAATAAGGGCTGATCAACACAATGCCGATCGAAAGTGCCAGCAGCAGCATCTGTCTGAAACGAAAAAAGCGTTTTGCCGTCAGCGGGCCTCTAGAGTCTTGCAGGATTTTTTTCACGGCTCAAAGTTAAATGTGTGTGGGAGTTTGCGTTGTCTGTTAGGCTCACATCTTGCACCCTTGTCAATAAAGCTTTCAGGAGCGGGATTTCCGGCCCACCCCACAAAAAAATCATTGTTTGTGGAACGGGCATTTTGTCCGTTTCTGAGAAGGGTGCAAGATGTAAATTATGCCAATTCGCTGCAAGATTGGCTTTGAGCTCTACCCGCGATCGCGAATCAGTTTATCAACAACGTGTATCTTACTCCATCCAAAACCGGTGTCAAGGCTTCCGGGTAAATGCCCAGGGGTAATAAAAAAAGTTGGCCGAGGAATTCGTGCTGCGGTTGAATTCGATCGAGCTTTTGCTTGAGACTATAGTTAAGTTCGGGGATTTTGGATGACATCCAAAATCTTAAATTCATCACCAACATCAAGCAATGCTTACTGAAATTTTTCCCTTTAGTTTTGCCATAGACGCAACTGCCATCGCTGGTGCGTCCTTGTGGTCTTTGGCCCTGTACTGGGGCCTGTCGCCCGTGACAGAATGGGTAATCGTGCAACTCAACCGCTGGATGAATTTTGCCGAGAGATCCCTCTACACCTCGGAAGCCGAGTTTGAAAGAACCCGCCAAGCCAGAGAAGCCCAAAATGCCTTTTACGCTTCGCTGTTGAGCATTCTGCCCTTTTTAATTGTGGGCGGATTGTGCAATTGGGGCGTGGAATTGTCTCTGGGCACTGGTTGGGCGGTATCTATGGGTACGATCGCCTGTATTGGTGGCGGCGTGTACGAGCTCGGCCGCCGTGACGGTCAATCTTAGGCGATTTTAGATTGTGGATTTTGGATTTTGGATTGCTCAAGATATTCGGAGATTTACCAGCCTCTAGAATTGATCGTAATCTCAAATCCAAAACTCCAACTCTCAAATAAATATGACATTTCCCGTTTATTTATCGATCGCGCCTCAAACAAAATTAGCAATGTATTTTAACCGTAATTTGACTCAGGATGTTTACCCAAAAGTCGCAGTTGCCGTTCTGTAGCGGTAGCGAGAATTTCGGGATTGAACTGCCACGGCCAAGGCGAAAATTTCTGCGCGATGTTGCGGTGGGAATAATGCACTTGCAGTAAGTAGCGAGTTCCATCTGTCGTCGTATTTTTGCCGCCGGAGTGCCAAATTTCACTGCGGAAAAACAGCACATCTCCTGCTTTGCACAAAACAGGTTCTGGGGAGTGTCCGTTCCAAGTTTCTTCCCCGCGATCGGGTTTTCGACCAGATTTGTGACTACCAGGAATAATGTAGGTAGGACAGAGGTCTTCTGCGATGTCGCTGAGATAGAAATGGGCTGTACAAATCCATACTGGCAGTTGAAAAGTGCGATCCTCTCCGAGGGCTGCGCTAACGGCAAACACGCTTTCGGGCACGGGTACAAACACCTGATCGACGTGGACGCGCCAACCATCATAACCGGGCCCGCTTTTCCACGCAGTCATGCCGATAATATGGCAATCGCTGCCCATTAATGCTTCGGCTAACTCAATTATACCCGGTCGATCTGCATAGGAGAGCCACAGGCGATCGCGATTAAAAACGCACTTAAAATGCTGGTTCAATTCACTCCAACTGCTACCATCGAGTCCGAAGGGTTGCAGGCGATCGAGTGCTTCCTTGGTTTGCGTCACTTCCGACGGACTGAGTACACCAGGAATCAGCGCAAAACCATCTTCATGCACCGCATCTACCGCCCGCGCTGTATCGAAAAGGTCACAAGTCTTTTGCCGATAGCTGAAAACTTCGCTTAACGTGCTTGCGTTCATAATTCAAAAAGTAAAATTATTAACTGTTATTAAATTAACACTTATTCTGCTCAATACTTGCATACTATGAAACCAGCCACCCGGTTTCTTGGTACATCAAGACTTACACAAAATTTAATTATGTAGACACGCACTGCTCACATTACGTCTGATTTGGGAATAAATAAAATGAAATACCAACCAGAACCAATATCATTAAATCAAGCCCGCGCCGCCTTCCAAAAAATCTGGGGATACGACGAGTTTAGACCACCCCAAGGAGAAATCGTCGGTAGTTTATTAGCAGGAAAAGATACAATTATAATTATGCCAACAGGTGGCGGCAAATCAATCTGCTTTCAACTGCCAGCTTTGTTACAAACAGGCTTAACGTTGGTAGTTTCGCCGTTAGTCGCACTAATGGAAAATCAAGTACAAGAATTGCGCGATCGCAATCTTCCTGCTTCCCTCCTCCACAGTCAATTGCCAACAGCGCAGCGCCGACAAACTATGCAGTCGCTGCAACAAAACAAATTAAGATTGCTGTACCTGTCTCCCGAAACATTACTCAGCAAACCTGTTTGGGAAGTTATCAGTCAGCCGCACATCCAAATCAACGGTTTAATATTAGATGAAGCTCACTGTTTAGTGCAGTGGGGTGATACTTTTCGACCAGCTTACCGCCGTTTGGGAACAGTGCGGTCGGCTTTGTTGAAAGCTAAACCAGCAAATAGTAAAATTGCGATCGCAGCTTTTACCGCTACCGCCAACCCGGAAGCACAGCAAACAATCAAAAATGTCTTGCAACTGCAAAAGCCAGAAGCATTTCTGCTAAGTCCGTACCGTTCTAACCTGCACCTGCAAGTGCAGACAGTCTGGACGCCGAGAGGACGCAAACAGCAGTTATTAAATTTTATTAAAGCTCGACAAAATCAAGCAGGTTTAGTCTATGTACGCACTAGAAAAGATAGCGAGAATTTGGCGGGTTTGTTGGAAGCAGCAGGTTATGAAACAGCAGCATATCATGCAGGTTTAAGTCCAGAATCACGACGAAAAATAGAAACAGCTTGGCTGAACAATGAGCTTAAATTCGTGACTTGTACCTCAGCATTCGGTATGGGAATTAATAAGCCCGACGTTCGGTGGGTTGTTCATTATCAAGCACCTTTACTATTATCGGAATACATCCAGGAAATTGGTAGAGGTGGACGCGACGGCAAATCAGCGATCGCCCTGACATTGATTAGCGAACCGACGGGTTTGCTGTATCCAGAAGATAAACAAAGAGGGCAATTTTTTCAAGATAAATTGCGATCGCAATACCGAGAAGCTCAGCAATTAGCAAAAAAACTGCCAGTTAAAGGCGATATAGAAGCAGTTTCCCGGGAATTTCCAGAAAGCGCGATCGCCCTTTCGATTCTCCACAGCAGCGGACAATTAACATGGCAAGATCCTTTTAATTATGCGATCAATAAATCTAGCCAGCAAAAAGCTGAAAAATTAAATTTTACCGCAGCCGAAGAAATGGCAAAATATCTCAAAGATCGCGAGTGCAGGTGGCAATTTTTGCTGCAAGCTTTTGGGTTTGCCAAGGAAGCTAAATCAATGCGCTGCGGCCACTGCGATAATTGTCGATAGAATTGACGATTATACTCAAACGACTTAACCACTCCGACCAAAGAAACCGGGTTTTTTACCCAGTCTGCGGGCCCAAACGAAGTATTGCTGTGAAAAAATCCGGTTTCTCGCTACCCGTGCGCTCGCGAACTAACTCACAGATGTTATGATTAAGATATTTGCTTTACACACTTGGCAAAAAATAGTAAAAAGTAAATGATAGAAACAGACACTGCGGCACAGATTTACACAGTAGAAAATACAGAGGAATTCGATCGCAGTAATGTCAATCAGCGATTAGATATTTGGCTGTCAAACCAGATACCGGACTTATCCCGATCGCGAATCCAAAGCCTTATATCACAAGGCAATGTCAAAGTCAACGACGAAACCTGCACCTCGAAAAAAATATCAGTAAAAGCGGGCGATCGCATCCACCTCACTTTACCCGAAGCCCAGCCCACAAAATTGCAGCCCGAAGCAATTCCCCTCGACATCCTCTACGAAGACGACAGCCTAATTATCATCAACAAACCAGCCGGATTAGTCGTCCACCCATCCGCCGGACACGCAGACGGTACATTAGTCAACGCCCTCTTAGCCCACTGTCCCCTAGCAGAAATAGGCGGAGTTCAGCGGCCGGGAATCGTACACAGATTAGACAAAGATACAACAGGTGCGATCGCGATCGCCAAAACCGACATAGCCCACCAACACCTGCAAGCCCAACTCAAAACTAAAACCGCCCGCCGCGAATATTTAGGCATAGTTTACGGCGCTCCCAACACCGAAACAGGCACAATAGACCTACCCATCGGGCGGCATCCCACAGACCGCAAAAAAATGGCAGTAGTACCAGTAGAAAAAGGCGGTCGCCCCGCAGTTACTCACTGGACAATCAAAGAAAGAATCGGCAACTATTGCTTAATGCACTATCAATTAGAAACAGGCCGCACCCATCAAATTCGCGTGCATACAGCCGAAATAAAACATCCCATTGTCGGCGATCCGATGTACAGTTCCAACCGTTCGATCGGCGTCAATTTAACCGGACAAGCCCTCCACGCATGGCGGCTGACATTGCAGCATCCCGTAACAGGAGAATTAATAGAGGCGATCGCACCTTTACCCGATCAATTCAACACCCTGCTAAAAATATTGCGCCTGCGATCGCACACTTGATATTTTGGGCAGTTAACACTGGTAAACTCTTTACTATAAACATTTTTCCCCCTTCCTTTTTTCTTGATTAAACTTCTTGCCTAAATTTTTGATGTAAGAGGGAAACCGCAGATGAAAATAGATGCACGCAGATGAACGCAGATACATTTAAAGATAGGAGAGCGAAAAAGGGCTTCAATTCAATTCTAATATTTATCGGTTAAATCCTGTAGATTTCTCGTTGCCGAACTTCCTTCTTTCCCCAAAAATTATGAGCCCCGAGTTTTGGATTCCAAGTTTAGCAAAAAACTCAAACCTCAAAACTCAAGACTCAAAACTCTCTCAGCTTAAAAGCCGATCGATTCAGTCGATCTCCCGACACAAATAATTGCATCAGGGCAGCATCAATTACCGGCGACGGGGAACCATCGTGTCGATATTGATATTAGCTAGAGGCACGCGCTGCGGCGGAGTAGCAGGCATGGGCATATTGCGCGCCATACCCAAATAGTTCGACGGATCGCCAGCCTTCGCCTGCTGTTCTTGAGGAACAAAACGGCGGACACTTGTTTGCCAGATGATTTGCGGGAAGCCAAGCTGCGAACGGTGGTACTCACCGTAGCGGGGCGTCTTCAAGTTGAAAGGAGTGTCCCCTCCAACTCGCTGAGGCAAAATTCGGCGCTGCTGATAAGGTATTGTGTCATAGCCGAACTTTTCCAGGTACTCTTCGCTATTGACCAACTCGTCAATAAAGCCTTGAGGCCCCTTATTGGCTACCACGATCGACCAAGCAATCTTTTCGCGCTCGCTGTACACATCCCGGCCCAAAATGCGCTGCACGCACATTTCCACAAACCGATAGTTGCTGTTAGTTTGGTAATTCCGCTCTAGGAAAGGAGAAGAAGTCGCCAAACCGCGAATAAAGTCTCGCACCGTAATTTGGCCGAACTTGAGTTGCGACTCCAAAGACTTTTGGCGGTTGCTCTTGAGGATTTGGTGTTCGCTGTAAATCTGGCGATATCCAGCCCAAATCAAATTTTCCATGTCTCCAGACGAGAGCACATTTTCAGTTGTGAAAATTCTGGGCTGCTCGTCGCTCCCTGTTTCAAAACCAGCTACGCGCTGGTTTTGGCTTTTGGGGGCGTAGTTTATCAAAGGTAGCGCCACGTTAAAATCTCCGTTATCTCAAATTTCAGAAATAGTTGACACCGTGAGCTGCCAGCATAACGGATACAACTAACCAACATACAGATTAGGGGATTCCCGCAATCTAAATCTGATTTTCCTGAATTTTTGCAACAATCTGTAACATTTGTTGACTTTGGGGAAGTCAGTAGTCAGTAATTAGCAATCACCCTGGTTCCCAGCCAGAGACTGGGAACGCCACTTTGGAGGCTCTGCCTCGTCTAATCTAACCGGAGGCAGAGCCTGAGACCCAGGATTCCCAGGCTGAGTCTGGAAACGAAGCCAAAGTTATGACCGATGACTAATTACTAATGACTAAATTACCAGCCCAGAGCCGAATAAAACTCGCTGGCGGGCACTTGATCTCCTGCTGCTTCTGATGTTGCATCCGACTCTGGTTGCACCCGAATTTCGGTACAAAAAGTCGATGTGCTGAAACCGCCAAAGCGCTTTACGGTACTCGTCCGCATCCGCACGTTCGGATTAGCAAACCAAAAACGCTCGATCGAACTCATCGTCTCGTATTCCGTAATCAGCAGCAGCCCATCCTCATCATCCATTTCAAAACGGCCAGCCACCGGCACAATTTCCGCATAGCCCCGTTCCCGCAACATCAAACCGTGCCGGGGATTTTCAGGATCGGGGACGATCGCGAACACGGTAGACCCTTTATGATTCTCATCATCCTTATCCCATGCCATCGAGCCGTGCCAAGTCACAAAAGCCCCCCCAGCAGCCCGGCTCGGATCAACTTCGTGCATTTTGCAAATCTCTGCGACTCGCGTGTCATCCGCACCCAGGGCCGTTACCTGAATATTTGAATCCCCAATCTCCGCTTGGCGGAAAGCGAGGTGGTGAGTGCTGCGCTGAGAACGCCACTCCCCAGCACTGCTTTGAAAAAACTCCATTGCATCCATACGAACTAGCTCCTTTGGCTTAGGCTTCCCTGTCTTTACGCCTTTTTATGATAAGGCTCCCCCCACTTTGATGTACTTTTGCGACACAAATTAGTTTCAAAATGTGTACTTTGGACATATTGTCAAGGGAATGTTATGATAGTTTACAATGTAGGAGACACAACAAATCCTGCGAAACGTCATTTCGATCAATTTCGCATCAATCTCAGCAAACTGGAGGAGCGATTTATGGATATGCCTACAACCAGCCTTAGCATGGAACAGCAGTTCAAACTGCAAGTGCTACGCGAAGAAGTCAAAAGGTTAAGCCAAGACCAAGCTCAGGAATACTTGCTCGAAGTTATGCGGCAAAACATGGTTAAAGAAAACCTGTTAAAGCATTGGATGAAGAATATGTGAACTCTTCGAGCATTTCTTCACAAAAATCTGTGGCTTGTATCTGCAAAAAGTACGATCGAGCTTTTAATCATAAAACGCAGAATCCCGCTTTCTCCAAGAAAGCGGGATTCTAAATTCAGAAAAGTTTTATGCAGTTTTTTTTGTCGCTAGCATACTCAGCAAATTAAATGTTTTTAGTCTCAAGCGAGAGAGACGAGAGTTTGTGTAGCGACAGGCTTCAACCTGTCGGGGACTCAACCAAAACGGCCGCTCACATAATCTAAAGTAGACTCTTCCTTTGGACTTTGGAAAATTACCTCAGTCTTATCACACTCCACAAGATAGCCAAACCGCTTCCCATCGTCAGAAAGTTTAGCATTGAAAAAAGCAGTCAGGTCAGAAACCCGAGAAGCCTGCTGCATATTGTGAGTAACGATCACAATCGTATACTTTTCCTTGAGTTCCCGCATCAACTCCTCAATCTTAATCGTAGAAATGGGGTCAAGAGAAGCGCAAGGTTCATCCATTAACACTACATCAGGATTAATCGCGATCGCCCTAGCAATACACAAACGCTGCTGCTGGCCGCCCGAAAGAGAAAAACCGCTTTGCTTCAACTTATCCTTCACCTCATCCCACAAATAAGCTTGGCTGAGCGATTTTTCAACCAGCTCATCCATATCCCCCTTATAATTGTTCACCCTCGCACCATAAGCAATATTGTCATAAATCGACTTCGGGAAAGGATTCGGCTTTTGAAACACCATCCCAATCTTGCGGCGCACCGCCACAGCATCAATATCAGGATCGTAAAGATTTTGACCGTGGTAATCAATTCTACCCTCTAAACGAAAACCGCTAACTAAATCATTGAGGCGGTTAAAACATCGCAGAATGGTACTTTTACCGCAGCCAGACGGCCCAATCAAGGCAGTAATGCGATTTTTAGGAATCTCCATTGAAACATTTTTAACCGCGTGAAAAGCGCCGTAAAAAATATTGATATTTTCTGTCCGTAAAACTGTTTCCGTTTGCTTGTCTAAATCCATCATCATACAGGTAAGTATCCAATCGAATTTTACAAAATAAGGAGAAGATGAGAGTGATCAAGTTGGAGATGGGGAAAATGTTCCTTCTTCCTTTTTTTTACCCGTTCGCCAAGTCGAAAAATCTTCTTCCTTCAATAAACTTTTTGGCGAGTAGCCCAACGAGAAAGAATACTCGTCAGCAAAACCATAATCACCAAAATCAAAGATGCTGCCCAGGCCAATTCTTTCTGTGCCTTAAAAGGAACCGTTGCAAAGTTGTACACCAAAACCGAAAGACTCGGAGTTGGCTTATCAAATCCTGCCGGCCAAAAAGGCGAATTTAGCGCCGTAAAAATCAAAGGAGCAGTTTCTCCAGCAGCGCGAGCAATTGCCAGAGTCACACCCGTTAAAATAGCCGGAATTGCCGCAGGCAAAACCACCTGCAACACTGTCTGATAATTAGAAGCACCCACACCAACCGACGCCCATCTAATATCTTGCGGGACGATTTGTAGAGCTTCGTCAGTAGTCCGCACAATCGTGGGCAACATCAGCACCGCCAGCGCCGCACCCCCTGCAATTGCCGAAAAACCTCCCATATTTACCACGAACAAACCGTAGGCAAATACCCCGGCAATAATCGAAGGAACGCCGCTGAGGACGTTAGTAGCAAAGCGTACCCAGCGAGCTACCTGGCCGCTGCTGAATTCCGACAAATAAACTGCTGCTAATACACCAAAAGGAACAGCAATTAAAGAAGCAATTCCCACCGTCATCAATGTACCGAGAATTGCATTAGCAATACCGCCTCCCGATAGTCCGGGCGGCGGTGGCAGCTTGGTAAACAAGTCTAAATTCAGGCGATTGAAACCTTGTACGGTGACATAGGAAAGAACTGCAAACAAAGGCAGCAGAGTGATGGCGAGACTAGCTCCAGCCAGTACAGTCATCCCCAGACTAAACAGCGATTGCGGGCTGTTTTTAACCTTCTTTAAACTGCCTGTTTTCGATACCAAAGGATTCTCATCGGAGACGCTATTTGACATAAACTAAATATGTAGGGAATGGCGGCAAACTTCTAGTTGTACTTCGCTCTTACTTGAGAAACAATCCACTCTGCCAAAATATTAACAATCAGTGTCATAATAAACAGAATTAGCCCAGTGTACATCAGAGCTGCTACTTGCAACCCGGAGGCTTCCGCAAACTGATTTGCCATCAGAGAAGCAATAGTATTTGCCGGAGCTAGCACAGAAAGACTTAACTGATTGGAATTGCCAATTAACAGAGTTGCAGCCATTGTTTCTCCCATGGCGCGACCGAGCCCAAGCATGATTCCGCCGACAATGCCGGAAAAAGCTGCGGGTACGAGCACTCTAAAAATTGTTGTCCAGCGAGTAGCTCCTAAACCTAGAGATGCTTGTCGCAAGTCGGGCGGGAGACTTGCCAAAGAGTCGCGGGAGATAGCAGTAATAATGGGCAAAGTCATGATTCCCAAAATTACTCCGGCTGGTAACATTCCCGGCCCAACTGGCGAGGTGCTAAAAATCGGCAGCCATCCGAAAGTGCCGTTGAGAAACTTGCCGAGAGTGGTAATCATGGGAATCAATACAGCAATTCCCCACAAACCGTAGACTACGCTGGGAATGGCGGCTAAAAGTTCTACTAAAAAAACCAAAGCTGTACGCACTGGTAGCGGCAGAAAGTCCTCGCTCAAGAAAATGGCAGTCCCTACTCCTAATGGTACTGCAATTAGGAGCGCGATCGCCGAACTGACGATCGTCCCGTAAATCATCGGCAGCGCACCGTACTCTTCTTTAACCGGATTCCAGCTACTGCCAAACAGAAAGCCCAAACCGTACTGTTGAATAGCCGGTAAAGCCCGATAAGCAACGGTGAGCGCGATTACCAGCAAAATTACACCAACTCCTAAGCCCAAAATCCGCGTCAGCCAGATAAAGCCTTGGTCTAAGGACTTTTCGGCTTGAGAGCGCGATCGGGTCTGCGATCGAGCGCTGTTATTATCTGAAATCATAGAAAAAAAAACCAAATATATAGTAGCGAAAAATAGCCTGTTTCGGAAAAAGTTAGAAGGAAGCAGAAAGAAAGACCATAAATAAAATCCAAGAGGGGCGGGTTGATTAATCCCCTGACTTTTCAACAAATATTTCTGGTAAAACCCACTCCTTGTATTTTGAAAGAGGTAGATGGAGATTTACCACCCAAGCGGGGGAGGGTTTATCAGATTATGGATTTTAGGCAATTATGGTTTGTGAAACCCGCCCCTACACAGATGCACCGATTGTTACATAGAAGAGGGGCGGATTTATTAATCCCCTGACTTTTTAACAAATATTTCTGGTAAAATCCGCCCCACAGAAATATCTCTCTTCATTCTTGCTGATTTTTACCCGCACGTGCAATGCCGAAGGGCTTTTTTCCCTCTGACAACGGACAACAGTCAACAGTCAAGAGTTACTATTTGGCAACCTCAATTTTGTAATCTGGGCTGATGCCGTCCGCGGCCGCGGCTACTTTTTCTTTAACGCTTTGGGGCAGAGGAACGTAGCCCAATTCGGAACTCACTTTTTGACCTTCATTCAAGCCGTATTCAACCATTGCCTCAATGGTTTTGGCTTTGTTGGGGTCAGTAACTGTTTTGGGGACCAGCATCCAAGTGTAGGTGACTATTGGATAGGATTGAGCGCCTTCGGGGTCTTCGATAAATGCTCGCAGGTTTTCCGGCATCGGCACAGTTGCTAAAGCTTGAGAAGCTGATTCGTCGGTAGGTGCGACAAATGTGCCTGCTTTGTTTTCCAAAGATGCAAATTTGACATTGTTGTTTTTGGCATAGCCGTATTCTATGTAGCCGAGGCTGCCTACAGTTTGCAGAATTTGGGCTGTGACGCCTTCGTTGCCTTTTGCGCCTACGCCTACGGGCCATTGTACTGTTTTGCCGTCGCCTACTGCACTTTTCCAGTCGGGGCTGATGGCACTCAGGTGTTTGGTGAAGACGGCGGTGGTACCGCTACCGTCGGAACGGTGGACGATGGTGATGGCTTGGTCTGGCAATTTAGCCGTCGGGTTGGCGGCTGCAATTTTGGGGTCGTTCCAGTTGGTAATTTTACCGGCGAAGATATCTGCGTAAACATCCCGTGGCAGTTTCAGTGGTTCGGTTAAGTCTGGCAGGTTGTAGCCGATGACGATGCTGCCGGCTGTCATGGGCAGCAAGATCACGCCTTTGTCGGCTGGAACCTTGGCGATTTCGTCGTCTTTCATGCCGGTGTCGCTGGCCCCAAAGTCTACTGTGCCTTTGGTAAATTGTTCGACTCCGGCGCCGCTGCCTACTGATTGATAGTTAATTTGTACTTTGGGGTTGATTTTGTTGAAGTCTTGAAACCAACGCTGGTACAGAGGGGCGGGGAATGAGGCGCCGGCTGCGGTGATGGCTACGTCTGAGGCTAGGGCGAGTTTGGTGTTTTCCGCTGTGCCGGTGGCTGCAACGGGGGATGCGCCGGGGGATGCTGCGGTGTCGCCGGGGCTGGTTGTGCTGCCTGTGGTTGTGCTGCTGCCACAAGCTGCGAGGCTGAGGGCGATCGCCATAGCCGAAATTGCTGTAGTCAGACGGTTTGGATTAATCAAGTTGAGACGAAAAAGCATAGGTATACAAAAGTTTCGATCGTTATAGGGGTGTCCCGCATCAGCATAGCGCGCAAAAGTAAAGGTTAGGTTAAGAATCTTTACACTTAATCCCAATTTAATATTAATTAATATTATTAATGTTATTAATGAGCTTGACAATTGTGAACTTATAAGATATGTAGCAGAGACATAGCTACGGACACAAGCAGTCGATCGCGCGATCGCGAAAAATTCCTCATTAAATTATCACAAGATCGAGGCTTGAGAGCCAGAAAACCATACAATGGTGGTTATTTTGACAGTAGTGCTAGTATTGAGAATTTAAAAGCTGCAGGCATTGAAGCTTGCCTGGAACAAATGCCTTCTGCCTTATACCTTCTGACGAATGCCGTTTGATGATAATGCCTGCTCCTATTGAATTAATCTGGGCTGTTATTGGTTTGCTCCTGACGATAGGAGGCACTTTTTTGCCTGCATCTGTCACAATTCCGATTGGGTTGTGGGACGATCGAGGACTTCAGGCGTACTCTTTAGGTGTTACCTATCAAATTGGAGCCGTTTTGCTAGTAGGCTGCATGGGGGGGAAAAATGCTGCGGCTCTCTCGCAAATTGCTTATTTGGCATTAGGATTAACTCTGTGGCCTGTTTTTTCTCAAGGCGGCGGCATCGGCTATCTCAAAGAAGCGAGTTTTGGGTATTTGCTGGGTTTTGTGCCCGGTGCTTGGGTGTGCGGCTGGGTGGCTTTTAAGGTGGCTTCGCGGCTGGAATCTATGGCTTTTAGCTGTTTATGCGGTTTGTTCACTGTTCACGCGATCGGCTTAATTTATCTAATTTTTACTTATTGGCTACCTCCGGCTAAAAAAACACCTTTATTCGATGAGATTCTTAAGTATTCGGTTTATCCTCTGCCAGGGCAATTGGCGGTAGTTTGTGCGATCGCAGTGCTGTCATTTACTTTGCGCCGCTTGATGTTTTATTAATTGCGAAGGAAGTTCGGCAACGGATTGTGTAACGGATGTCAGGAACAAGGAAGAAGGAAGTCGGAAGAAGGAAGAGGTAATTGTGCAAAATAAGGTTATACTATCATTGCCCAACGGGAGAGTCATCGCGCTGCGGCTGGGATTGCTTTGCTGCACTGCATTCTGCTTATAATGACACGTGAGATGGGAGTAAATTCTCTCATACCCGATGCCCCATTTTCTATTGCTTAATTCATGCGTTTTAAAAGAAATCCCTTGTTCTGGGTGGCTGCTGTTATCAGTTTAGTTTTAGACCACCTGACTAAGTTTTGGGTGGTGCAAAATTTTGACTTGACGGTTCCTCCGCAGACGCAGGCGCTGTTACCTGGGGTGTTTCACTTCACTTATGTTGTTAATACCGGTGCGGCTTTTAGTCTATTCAGCAATGGCGGGGCGATTTGGTTGCGGTGGCTGTCTTTGGGCGTTAGTGTCGGATTGATAGTGCTGGCTTGGTTCGGGCCGCGAATTAACCGCTGGGAACAAGCTGGCTACGGTTTGATTTTGGGGGGAGCACTGGGGAA
>NZ_JAUBQR010000042.1:18230-34652 GCF_036701385.1 Microcoleus sp. Pol12B4
GAACCTTTTGCCGATTTTTTTGATGTGATTTTGCTGGGAGATGGCGAACATCTCATAGACAATTTTATTGATGCTTGTAAAGAAGTCCGTACCGCCGACAGACACAGTAAATTGCGGCATTTAGCCCAAGTTCCGGGAGTTTACGTCCCCAGTTTGTACGAAGTAACTTATCTGGATGCGGCTGAGGGTATTAAATCGATTCAGCCTGTCGATTCGGGAATTCCCAGTATGGTTGAAAAACAGACTTATCGCGGCAATACTTTATCTGCTTCCACTGTGGTGACAGAAAAAGCTGCTTGGGAAAATATTTACATGGTGGAGGTGGTTCGGAGTTGTCCAGAAATGTGCCGTTTTTGTTTGGCAAGTTATCTGACTTTGCCTTTTAGAACTGCGAGTTTGGAGGCTTCGCTAATTCCGGCGATCGATCGCGGTTTAGCTGTGACTAATCGTTTGGGTTTGTTGGGTGCTTCGGTCACTCAGCACCCGGAATTTGAAGCGTTGCTGGATCATTTGAATCATCCGAAATACGACGGCGTGCGGCTGAGTCTTTCTTCGGTAAGGACGAATACGGTGACAGTTAAGCTAGCAGAAATATTGACCAACAGAGACAGCAAATCGGTGACAATTGCGGTGGAAAGCGGGAGCGATCGCCTCCGCACAATCGTTAACAAAAAACTCACTAATGATGAAATTATTCAAGCTGCTATCAATGCTAAAGCTGGCGGTCTAAAGGGGATTAAACTTTACGGAATGGCGGGAATTCCTGGTGAAGAAATGGAGGATTTAGAGGAGACGGTGGCGATGATGCGGGCGATTAGAAAAGCTGCTCCCGGTTTGCGGTTGACTCTGGGATGCAGCACTTTTGTCCCGAAATCTCACACTCCTTTTCAGTGGTTTGGAGTGAATAAAGATGCGGAGAAGAGGCTGAAGTTTTTAGATAAAGAATTGCGGAAGTTAGGTTTAGAATTTAGACCTGAAAGCTATAACTGGTCGGTGATTCAGGGTTTGTTGTCAAAGGGCGATCGGCGGTTATCTCGGCTGTTGGAATTAGTGCGGCATTACGGCGATACTTTGGGCAGTTATCGGCGGGCGTTTAAGGAGTTGCGGGGACAGTTGCCGGAGATGGATTTTTATGTTTTTCAAGAGTGGGAATTGGATCAGGTTTTGCCTTGGAGTCATTTAAAAGGGCCGCTACCGGAAGCGACTTTGAAGAAGCATTTGGCTGACGCGACGAGTCATTTTAGGACGAAGGATTTGCAGTTGACGACTTAGCAAATAGCCGGCTACAAAAGATTGAAACTAACGGTTGCTGTTTGTACTGATACAGAGGATAATACTGCAAATGCTGAAACGCGATCGCACTTAACTGTCTAGCCCAACGATACAATGCCCAATTTTAAATATTCGTCGCTGATTAATGCCACCGTTGAAGCAGTCTGGAACTTTCACGAAAGGCCGGATATTCTGCAACTTTTGACTCCGCCTTGGCAACCGGTGAAAATCATTCGCCGCGAAGGGGGACTCGATGTGGGTGCTGTATCAGAATTTCGCCTGTTATTGGGCCCGATTCCTATAAAATGGGTGGCGACTCACACTGAGTGCGAACAATATCGCTTGTTTGTTGATGAACAAACTGAGGGGCCGATGGCACGTTGGATTCACCGACACGAGTTTACCTCAGAAAATGGCAACACTAGATTGACAGATGCGATCGCATTTTCGATACCGGGCGGCCCGATTGTCGATTTGTTGTTAGGTTGGTGGGTGGAAATGCGGTTAACAGATATGTTTCGCTACCGCCACGAAGTCACAAAAAGAGAGTGCGAAAAAGATGCAAACAACGGCTGAATATTACTGTGCTTTCTGCGGCGAACCGAGTACAACTTTTGTTGATATCAGCGGTGGTATGGAGCAATCTTATATCGAAGATTGTCAGGTTTGCTGTCGCCCTAATGTTCTTTATGTCAGAATAGATGAAGATACCCTGGATATTGAAATAGATACTGACTATCAAGAATAAGTGACTATCAAAATGTATGAATTGCCTTTGATTCGGACTTGGTAGAATTCATAAATCTTGAAGCTGCTGCTTCTACGAAAGCCTGAAAAATTCGAGAGTTGAACGAACAGTTTGGCGACATTTCCGGATGCCATTGAATTGCTATCATCCAAGGGTGATAGCAGTGCTCCATTGCTTCCACCAAAGTGTCAGGTGCATTGGCTACAATTCGCCAATCGGATGTTACTTTCCGCACTGCTTGATGATGCCAGGAAACAACTGTTGTGGAAGTTTTTCCCATAATTTTTGCTAGCCGACTGTTTGGCTCAATTTCAATGGTATGCTCGATCGCACGTGGCGGAATTCCCGATCCGTGATTAACCTCATCTCCGTAAGCATCCGGTACGTGAATCACCAAACTGCCGCCGCTGGCTACGTTCAACATTTGCATTCCCCGGCAAATTCCCAACACAGGTATGTCAGCCTTCAAAGCTAGCTTTGCTAAGTTTAATTCAAAATTGTCGCGTTCTGCATTAACCGAGTAAACTGTGCGATCGACATAACCGCCATAAAGTTCTGGGTTGATATCTCCGCCCCCGGAAAAAATCAAACCATCTACTGCATCCAAAATACTAGCCGGATCTAATTGATTGGGAGGCAATAAAATCGGAATGCCACCAGCCGCCTGAACTGCATCAATATAAGTTCCATTTAAGCGATATTCGCCTGCTGGACAGCGGTTGTATGTTGTGATGCCAACGATAGGAAACTTTTTCATTTGCTAGCGATTTGGAGATAATTAATTAAATTAATACACAGATTTGGGACTATTTGTAATCAGTTTTTCATGGGCATTGGTCAGAGCCATGGTCCACAAGAAAACTTACTTATTGTGAAACAGGCATCTTGCCTGTTTCTTGTCTGATTACTTGTGATTGATTCCTATATTAAACTGAGGATTTGCTGCACGGCTGTCTAATTTGTAACAGTTTCAGTATTAGTTTCCTGCAGGGGTTGGCGCGTACACAGATAAGCCAGCTGCCCGAACAGCGGTACTAATGTTACCGCCCAAAATGCTGTAGAACTCTGCATTCCTCGGCGGGCCATATCGTCTCCTAATAAGGCAGGAAATAGTAGGCAAAGCATACAAAAGTCTAAAGTCATTACGTGGATAAAACGGTTGGTTTGCCACTGGAAAAAAAAATCAGACCAATCGCCTTTTGTCAAGCCAAAGGCAACTAAACCCACAGCAGCTAATGTTAAGAAAATTCCAGTAAAACGGGAGTCTAATATCTTTAAAAAGATATTTTTATGACCAGAAAATTCTGGATTAGGTTCGCGCAGGGCTAAATAAGGCAGCAAGGCAAACGCGCCGACGCCAAAGGATAAAACGGCAAACAACCATGCAGGTATTTTCTGTCCTCGACCGTCAGCAAACAGCACGCAACTGTAGATGAGTGGCCAGACTCCCATGATGTTGAACAACGCTACAATTAAAGGGTTGATGTCTGCTATTTTGCCTGTGGAAAGATTGGTAATGAGTGTGATGGTTTCTGGGTTATCGGGTGGTGCAAATACAAAGGCGTAGGTGGTAAATGCAATCCAAAGCAGCCAAAATCCAATTTTTCGTAACATAGTTAGTTTTTTTTACTTCTGATATTACTATAGCAAGCTTAAAGGTTTTTTTGAATAAGACTTTTTTTATTTACCGCAGAGGACGCAGAGGACGCAGAGGAAGAGAGGAGAATATCTGAATGTATTGTTATTTGGTATTGCGGGTTTTGGGCAGATTGCTAAATTTTTGCATAAATTGGCGATCGATCCAATCTTTCCAGTACCACAACAACCGTGATTCCCACATGAAATTACCGCGAGATGCGATCGCCCTTTTATTCCCAGTACCAATTAACCCTAAGTATTGTTCTTGCGGCGCAAAGGGTTTCAGCGGTTTTTCCAATAAAAACTGCTGCAAATTTTCAAACAGCGGTTTGCCCTGACGCACTGCAAACACGCCTGCTTTGGGACGGGGACAATTAACCATCGCAGCGATATCGCCAGCCCCGAATACGTTGGGATGAGACACTGATTGCAGGCAATCGTTGACTTGCATAAAGCCGTTTGAGTCTGCTGCTAAACCGGATTCTCTTATCCAATTAGCTGCCGATGCTTGTGTCACCAAAAAAATGCGATCGCACTCTAATTCTAAACCTGATTTACAGGAAATTTGGTAATCGCTAGGGAATTGAGGATTGGTTTCTCTCTCAATCTTTTTTACACGACAGACTTTTTCCTTTAAATGCAATTGAATGCCGCGAGTGATAAGAATTTCTTGAATGCGGCGACGCACTCGATGGTTATGTGCAGGCATTAATTCAGCACCGCTGTGAAACAAATGAATTTCTGATGATAAATTTTCTAAATTTTCTTCCCTGTTCCCTATTCCTTCTTCCTTCTTCCCTATTCCTTCTTTCTTCTTCCTTCTTCCCTCTTCCTTCCCCAATCGAGATTGCATATTTAATGCTAATTCTACGCCGCCTGCACCGCCACCGACAATGGCGATCCTCAGCGGTTTTTGGGGATGGTTTTGCCTTTCGGAAATTAACTGATTCCAGCTAGCTAAAAACTCCGGTACGGGTTTAGCTGCAATTGCATATTCTGCGGCACCCGCTACAGATAAAGTCGCAGGAGTGCTGCCGATATCCACAGAAAGCACATCAAAATTAACCGGGGAGCGAGTTTGACAAATAACTAAATTTTTGTTAAAGTCGATCGCGATCGCCCGATCGACGACTATTTGACACCTGGCAAATTCAGCGAGCGAGCACAAATCGATGTGACATTCATCATAATCGTAAAACCCGGCAACGTGCCCCGGCAGCATCCCCGAATAAGGCGCGTGCAGCACGTCGCTAATCAAAGTTAAACGCACTCCCGGCAGCGGTTTGAAACCGAACATTTTTAATACAATAGCATGACTGTGACCGCCACCAATTAAGACTAAATCTTTCACAATTACAGATGTTCGCTCGAAATGTTTCAGCACCAATATTGTACAGCACTCGCACTCCGGCAGGCCGCACTCTCCGGTAAGGATAGCTGGCAGTGCGTAATTAATGATTTCCCAGCAGTTAGACAGAATGCTGCTACTTACCCTCTGTCTCAGAGATTATAATTCGCTCAGTTGCGATCGGAGCACATCAATCCATCCATTTCGCTTAATTGATTCCACATTCAGCGCAAATAGCTGTAGACTGTAGAGCGAGCAAATTTTATCACCAAATTATGCCGGGGTGTGTTTCAATAGCTAACTCACCATTCAAAACTATGACATTACGCATCATTCCGCGCAGTTGGCAGCGATCGATTAAAACTCTTTTCCCGCTTCTGTTTGCCCTCTCATTCATTATAGTATTGCTGGCGAACAACTTCATTCCGGCGATCGCCCAGCAACCCCGCCAGGAAATTCGCGGCGTTTGGATGACGACAAACGACAAAGACATCCTCAGAGATCGTCGCAAACTAGGAGATGCTGTCAGCCAATTAAAGCGGTTAAATTTCAACACTATTTATCCTGTAGCCTGGAATTCTGGCTATGCAATGTATCCCAGCTATGTAGCGCAGCAAAGAGACATTCAACCCTTTGTTTACAGAGGGTTAGACGGACAAGATATGCTCGCCGATTTAATCGATCAAGCTCACCGCCAAGGCCTGTTAGTGATTCCTTGGTTTGAGTTTGGTTTCATGGCTCCTCCCACATCAGAATTAGCCTCTAATCATCCCGAGTGGCTGACACAAAAACAGGACGGCAGCCAAACATCAAACGACGCGGGCGGGGAAGTAGTTTGGCTCAATCCCTTTCATCCAGAAGTCCAGCAATTCATTACCGAACTCGTACTAGAAATCACCACTCAATATAACGCAGACGGCATACAATTTGACGATCACATGAGTTTGCCGTCGGAATTTGGCTACGATGACTACACAGTTGCTTTGTATACCAAAGAAACAAAAAAAGCTCCGCCAAAAGATTTTCAAAATCCAGCCTGGGTGCAGTGGCGAGCAAATAAAATTACCGCTTTTATGTCACAGCTAAATCAAGCCGTCAAAGCAGTCAAACCCCATGCAATTTTCTCGGTTTCTCCCAATTATTACGATTTTGCTTACAAACATCACCTACAAGATTGGCTGGCTTGGGTGCATTTGGATATTGCCGACGAGCTAATCGTGCAAGTCTACCGTCCCAATCTAGAATCATTTGTGGACAAGATTAACCGTCCAGAAATGCAAGAAGCACAGCAAAAAATTCCCACCGGAGTTGGGATTATGACAGGTTTGAGGAATAACCCAGTACCGATTCACCAAATTAAATCTCAGGTGCAAGCAGTCCAAGGATACGGCTTAGGTGTCGCTTTCTTCTACTACGAAAGCTTGTGGGAATATGCACCAGAACCCCTCGCTCATCGACTTTCTCAATTTAGTGCTTTCTTCCCGTCTTCTGCATTCAGAACAGCGCTACAAATACCCAGACGCGCGGCGACTTTCCCTCCGCCTGCGCCACCCAAACCAGACCCGAAAGCTAAGCCAGAGCAACCTATTAAAAACACTGCACCTTCGCCCTCGCCAACCACGTAACATAATTAAAAAGTAGGGTGTGCACAGCGCACCTTACCGCGAGATCAATCATTAATCATCAATAAAAATGCAAACTAACCAAAAACTTTTACTTCCAAAAATGGGCTGTGGCACTTGGGCCTGGGGCAACAGATTTCTCTGGGGCTACAATGAAAGCATGGACGACGAATTGCAAGCCGTTTTCAATCTGTGTGTTAGTAACGGCGTCACTTTATTCGATACCGGCGACTCTTACGGAACAGGGAAATTAAACGGACGCAGCGAGCAGCTTTTGGGGCTGTTTTCTCAACAATACCAAGGTAAAAATAAAGACAGTATTTGTATTGCGACAAAACTGGCTGCTTATCCTTGGAGGCTGACGCGACAATCAATGATATCGGCTTGCAAAGCCTCTGCTGGGCGCCTCGGAAAAAATGTAGATTTGGTACAAATGCACTGGTCTACAGCCAATTACGCTCCTTGGCAAGAGGGGGCTCTTTTAGACGGTTTGGCTGACCTTTACGAGCAAGGATTGGTCAAGGGAGTGGGCTTGTCTAATTACGGGCCGAAACGGCTGAAATGGGTGCATCGAAAATTTCGCGATCGCCAAATTCCTATTGTTACTTTACAAGTGCAATATTCGCTACTTTCTACCTATCCGGTGACTGAACTTGGGTTGAAAGATGTTTGCGATGAATGGGGGATAAAATTGATTGCTTACAGCCCTCTAGCCTTGGGTTTGCTGACAGGTAAATACTCGGAAAATGGCTCGTTTCCTAAAGGTATCCGAGGTGTGGCGTGCAAGCAGCTACTTCCGGGAATGCGATCGCTTTTGGAGTGTTTGCGAGAAATAGCGGCATTGAGAAACAAGACTGTTTCGCAGGTAGCACTTAACTGGTGCATCTGCAAAGAAACTATTCCGATTCCGGGGGCTAAATCTGCGGCACAGGCGAGGGAAAATATCGGTGCTTTGGGGTGGGAGTTAGACTCGGGCGAGATTGCCGAATTGGATAAAGCGGCGGCGAGTGTAGATAAGAAAATGGTGCAGAATATCTTTCAAACTAGATAATTAGATAGCGGTAAGGTGCGGACTGCGCACCCTACATATAAAGCTAACCGCAAAAATTTTCCACACACCGCACAAACATTTCTACACCCATCCCCAGCGCAGTTTCATCAAAATCAAAGCGCGGGTGATGGTGCGGGTAAGCCAAGTTTTTCTCTGGATTTGCTGAACCCAAAAAGAAATAGCAACCGGGGACTTCTTGCAAAAAGAACGACATATCCTCGCCGCCCATTGTTTGACATTCTGGAACGATTCCTGCAGGGGTTTCAACAACGGATTCTGCAACGCCGCGCACTAATTCAGCTATTCTCGAATCATTAATAACTGGCGGATAAAGCGCACAATAATCTAATTGGTAATTGGCCCCGTGACTCTGACAAATTCCGGCAATTACTTGCTCGATTCGGTTTGCAAAATAACCTTGATATGCTGGATTGAAATAGCGCACCGTGCCACCGATTTGAGCGGTGTCGGCAATGACGTTGTGGGTGTGGCCTGCGTGGAATTTGCCGACAGTTACTACCGCTGAGTCGATCGGGTCAATATTCCGCGCGACAATTGCCTGCAAAGCGCTGACAATTTGGGCTGTAACTACGATCGAGTCCACAGTCTGATGTGGCATTGCGCCGTGCCCACCTTTGCCAAAAATCGTGCAGTCAAAAACTTCGACAGCAGCCATCAGCGCGCCGCTGCGGACGCCTACAGTGCCTAAAGGTAGATTGTTCCACAAATGCAAGCCGACGATCGCATCAACATCAGGATTCTTTAAAACTCCCGCTTCAATCATCGGTTTTGCGCCTCCTGGCCCTTCTTCGGCGGGCTGAAAGATAAATTTTACTTTACCCGAAAAGCTGTGTTTGTGCTTGGCCAGATAACAGACAGTACCGAGGGCGATCGCAGTGTGGCCGTCGTGGCCACAAGCGTGCATAATTCCATCATGCTGCGATCGATAATCCACCTCATTTTCTTCTTGAATAGGCAAAGCATCCATATCCGCGCGAATTGCCAAAACCCGTCCCGGTTTGCCGCTGTCTATAGTTGCGACAATACCAGTTTTAGCAATATTAGTTTCATGATCTATTCCCCATTCCTGCAACTTTTGCGAGACAAACTGCGCCGTTAAATTTTCATCAAAACTCAACTCCGGTTTTTGATGCAAAAAGCGACGCCATTCGACTAGCTGAGGCTGCAAATTTCTAATCTCCAGCCGCAATTGAGATAAATCGACAGAGGTTAAATTCGGTAAAGTAGAAACCATGTGTTATTCTCCTTATAACAATTCTGAATAATTTGTGAAACTCTCTCTTCTCTTTCTGTGCGCTCTCTGCGCTCTCTGCGGTTAAAAGAAAATCTTCTTCAATCTTATCTGAGTTGTGCAGGAGATTTTTTTTTAATGAACCGCAGAGCACGCAGAGTACGCAGAGGAAGAGAAGAATGAGAAACAGAGGTGTTGAGAATAGGGTTATTTAGAAGTCTGAGGAACTAAATTAACCCCTGGCAGTAACCGCTCTAAATCTAAATCTGAAGCAATTTTAGCTAATTTAGCAAGGTCAGTCGGGTCATCTAAATGGGGCAAAATACCCAACACAGGTATTTGAGTCAGCGACTGGATCAAATCAACGGGCGCTAAATCGGCAATTTCTTGTTCCGAATAAGCTTTAACGCAATTGAGCACAATTCCTCTCAGCTTAAAACCAGTGTGTCTGGCGAGAGCAACATTCGCTACAGCTTGCCCGATCGCCCCCAACCTCACAGGTACTACCAAAACCCCCCTCAGCCGCCAATCCCTGGCAATATCGGCCACCGTCAGTTCCCACGTTACAGGCGATCCCAGCCCTCCCAAAGCTTCCACCAACACAAAATCCTTGCGCTCAGAGAGGCTTTGCCAAGCCGTCCAGACCTTTTCGAGTTCGATACGTCTCCCCTCCCGTTCGGCCGCAATCGGCGGTGCTAGAGGCGCATCAAAGTGCAGCGGATTGAGTTCTTCGGGGGATTGGTCGAGGGAAAACAAACGGGTGTAGAGTTCGCGATCGCCCGTTCCCGTTTGCAACAGCTTCATAATTCCCAAACTGCGATCTGGAAAATACATTTGCCAATAAGCAGCCAGAGCGCTGGTCAAAACAGTTTTGCCCGCGTCGGTATCAGTTCCAGCAATTAGCAAGGAGTTCATTGGCAAATAGCTAACAATTAATTGGCATCAACCTCAGTCTAGGGGAATTTTGCCAGAAGTTTAGAGTTCTGGCGATGGTGCGGGTGTTGGTGCTGGTTCCGGTGACGGCGCTGGTTCCGGTTCCGGCGACGGTGCAGCAGTTGGGGGCGGTTCCGGCGACGGTGCGGGTGTTGGGGCAGGTTCCGGCGACGGTGCGGGTGTTGGGGCAGGTTCCGGCGACGGTGCAGGAGTTGGCGCGGGTGTTGGTGCTGGTGTTGGCGACGGCGCGGGCGTTGGTTTTGGTGCGGGAGTTGGTGCGGGCGTCGGTTTGGGCGTCGGTTTGGGCGCGGGAGTCGGCGTGGGCGTCGGTTTTGGTGTCGGAGTTGGCGCTGGGCTTGGTTCTGGGCTTGGTTCCGGTAAAGGTTCTGGGCTCGGTTCCGGCAAAGGTTCTGGGCTCGGTTCCGGCAAAGGTTCTGGGTCCGGTTCCGGCAAAGGTTCTAGGGTTGGTTCTGGTAAAGGTTCTGGGCTTGGTTCCGGCAAAGGTTGCGGGGTTGGTTCCGGCAAAGGTTGCGGGGTTGGGGTTGGCAAAGGTAGGGGGTTGGGTATCGGAGTTAGTGTCGGCGTTGGACTTGTCAGTGCTGGCGGTGTCGGAGTGGGTTTGGGGCGCGAATTGTTGAGAAATGAGCCGACTAAAGCCCAGGAACCGAAGCCCGTCAAGATTACTAAGCCCGCCAGCAGTCCGATCGCAGCGATGGGATTGTCCCAAAAAGTGTCGCCAGCAGGCTCACTTAACGGGTCTGGCTGGTTTGGCGGGGGGGAACTCGGGGCGGCTGGCTCCGGCGGCCTGCCCACGGCCACAGTTGCTATTAGCGAAGGGTTTGTCGGTACCACTGCTGGCGCGGGCGGTACCGTTGGCTGACTAGGCTTAGGATTAGTTTGGGCGTCGAGTGCTTGGGCGACTTCGCTGACAGATTGATATCGATCGCCTGGAGACCGGCTCAACATCCGATTCAGCACCAAAGCCAAACCCGTGCTCACCTGGACTCGCTGCTGCCAATTCCACTGCAGCGTTGTTTGATCGAGCAATTCCTGCGGTTCTTTGCCTGTCAGCAGGACGATCGCCGTTACAGCTAAAGCGTAGAGGTCGCTGCTGGCTGTTGCCCGCCCGCTGTGCAACTGTTCCATCGGCGCGTAGCCGATTTTACCGACAGTTGTCGCGTGGGCTGTTCCTTCGGGAGACTGGACTTTGGTGGCAAGTTCCTTCACCACTCCAAAGTCAATCAGCACCGGCAACTTGTCGTTTTCACGGAGGATGATATTTTCTGGGGAGATGTCGCGGTGGATGATGCCGCGCGCGTGGATGTGAGCGAGTACCGGCAGCATTTGCCGGATAAATACCAAGACTTCGGCTTCGGTGAAGGTGCGACCATTTGAAGTTCGATCGAGCAACAGTTCGCGGTAAGTCATCCCTTCCACGTAATCCTGCACTAAAAACAAACGCTGGTTCTCTTCAAATATTGCTCGAAACTGGGGAATTTGCGGGTGCCCTATTTGGTAAAGTATTGCCGCCTCTCTTTGAAACAATTCCTTCGATTTTTCCAAAACGTAAGGCCCGCTTTGCACTGGGATCAATTCCTTCAGGGCGCAGCGTTCTTGAAACCGTCCCAAATCTTCTACTAAATAAGTCCGGCCAAATCCCCCTTGACCTAAAATATTCACCAAGCGGTAGCGGTTTTGTAGGAGAGTTCCAATAGCAATAGGTGGCTGCATAAGTTTAAGTTGAAACTGTTAAAAAATAGACGATCGCTCACAGACTTAGTAATGCTATGTCTTTAATGCTCTTGAGCATACTTCACTATCTGTAGTCCCCAGTCCCGACCAAAGTAAGTATTTTACATTTTTTTGACATTCTTGGACGCAAGGATGCTCAGAAACCGGGTTTTTCCACGAAGATAAACAGGTTGCAACCCG
Source organism: Microcoleus sp. Pol12B4 (assembly GCF_036701385.1). Taxonomy (NCBI): domain Bacteria; kingdom Bacillati; phylum Cyanobacteriota; class Cyanophyceae; order Oscillatoriales; family Microcoleaceae; genus Microcoleus; species Microcoleus sp. Pol12B4. The sequence goes on from NZ_JAUBQR010000042.1 coordinate 30,027, forward strand.
CAAATCCGATCGAAAACCCGGTTTCTGCGTCAATATCTCAAGGGAGAAATGCACGATTTTTCGTAGAAACCTGGTTTTTTGACCTTAGCCCTAATAAATTGTCGCCCCTCGGTCTAGGCTATACATCTCTATAAAGCTGGAGATTATTTATGGGAGATGTCTGCTGACTACTGACTACTGACTAAGCTTTGCTTTCACCATGTCTTGAATTCTGTTACCGTCTGCTTTGCCTTTAAGCTGCTGCATTGCCTTGCCCATCACCTTGCCCATATCTTTTGCAGAAGTAGCGCCAACCGAAGCAATCACTTCGTCAACGACTTGACCCACCTCTTCGTCTGACATCTGCGGTGGCAAATACTCTTCAACAATTGCCAACTCCGCCTCCTCTTGTGCCACTAAATCTTCGCGGCCACCTTTGCGGTATTGTTCGATCGAATCCCGGCGCTGTTTGGCTATTTGCATCAAAATTTCCATTTCTTGAGCTTCTGTCAGCGTCTCTTGGCCGGAGGGACGAAGGCTGACTTCTTTTTCGAGAATAAATTTCTTGATGCCGCGAACTGTTTCCAAGCGAACTTTGTCCTTGGACTTCATGGCTGTTTTGATTTCTGCGTCAATGCGTTCTCTTAAGCTCATCGATTTCTACCTTGCTTTGCCCAATATCAAAAATCTGGAGTATGCTTCCGATTCTTAACTTTTTTTACAGTATTTTTCAAGTTTATTGCCTGTTGGCGGCATTTTTATCGCATTGAACCCGGATGCCTTCGGCCTTCGACTGAATTTTGGGCGGCTAGACTTCCAGCCGATGCCCCAAATTGACTCACGCCAGAACTTTAAGAGGTAGGGGCACAAGTGCGATCGTACTTCTGCCAGTACGAGAGTTCGCTAGAACCTACATTCCACGCCCTGGGGGTGTCATACAGCATAATTACGCAGAAAACTCTATCTTTACAGTAATAAATTATGCCTTTAAAAAGTTTTTAATCCGTTAATGTACGGTATTCAAGTATAATTCATAGTTTTATGGCTGGATAAAAATAAGTAAAAACCGATTGTGACCGTTAAGGGAGCCGAATGTGGGGTTGAAACCGGATTTGTTGGACATATTTCTGCAAGTCCTATTCAATTGTCCTAACTTCACACTTGTGGCCGCCCCGAATGTTAAATCTCTTAAAAAATTGGCTGAATATTTCTAGTTTCAGATGGTAAGATAGCGATGGAATAAACGTCCTGCAAGAGGCCTGCTGTGATCCGTTCTGCTACTTTACCGCTTCCGCTTCCCGAGCCGCCGGTTTCCGCTCATGACCGTCTGCGGCTGTTCTCCGGTTCTGCTAATGTTCCTCTCGCCCAAGAGGTGGCTCGCTATCTGGGGATCGATTTGGGGCCGATGGTTCGCAAGCGGTTTGCTGATGGGGAACTCTACGTTCAAATTCAAGAATCAATTCGGGGTTGCGATGTTTACTTGATTCAGCCAACTTGCTGTCCGGTAAACGATCGCCTCATGGAATTGTTAATTATGATCGATGCTTGTCGCCGCGCTTCGGCCAGACAAATTACTGCCGTCATCCCCTATTACGGATATGCTAGGGCTGACCGCAAAACGGCCGGAAGAGAGTCGATTACTGCAAAATTAGTGGCTAATTTGATTACGGAAGCTGGGGCCGGTCGCATTTTGGCGATGGATTTGCACTCGGCTCAGATTCAAGGTTATTTTGACATTCCTTTCGATCACGTTTACGGTTCGCCGGTGCTTTTGGATTATCTGGCGAGCAAGCAATTGACGGATATAGTTGTGGTTTCGCCGGATGTTGGTGGAGTCGCTAGGGCGAGAGCTTTTGCCAAAAAGCTTGGTGATGCTCCCCTAGCAATTATTGACAAGCGCCGCCAAGCTCACAACGTGGCAGAAGTGATGAATCTTATCGGTGATGTCAGGGGCAAAACTGCTGTGTTGGTGGACGACATGATCGATACTGCCGGCACGATTTCTGAAGGTGCGAGATTGTTGCGCCGCGAGGGTGCGAGGCAGGTTTATGCTTGTGCTACTCATGCGGTGTTTTCGCCTCCGGCGATCGAGCGTTTGTCGAGCGGGGTTTTGGAAGAGGTAATTGTTACGAATACAATTCCTGTGCCGGAAGAGAACCGTTTTAAGCAGTTGACGGTGCTTTCGGTAGCCAATTTGCTCGGCGAAACTATTTGGCGGATTCACGAAGATAGTTCTGTTAGCAGTATGTTCCGCTAGAGGGCAAAGACACTTTTTGAATGTTTGTTTTAGGGTGCGTTAACCAAGTGTAACGCACCGTTTTTTGGCTCAATAGTGCGATGTTTCCCGCAAGTAATAAGTCCAGGCTCATCTAAATTTTACTGTAAATTTCCCTTAAATTCTTGTGGATTGGGCCTCCCGCCTCCCCGGAAAATACAATTTAGAGGTCGAATAGCTTATCAAGTTCCTCGCTAAAATAACGGTTATAACTTTGTAGTAAGGACGAAAGTTCTCCTAAAATTCGCTCGGAATTGAGTTTTCACTACGCACCAACGTGACAATCGCCGATCGAGCGCACTTGGTACCACCGGAACAAGAGATGGTAAAATTTTATCTTGTTGTTGGAAGAGGGCGACTTTTTTATATTCTAGATAAGTCTCATCACAATCAGGAGCCAATAGGGAAAAATCATGAAACATTCACTTGTACGAACAGTGGCCGCACTGGCAGGTTCAGCAATTTTAACACTGGGCGCGATCGGTTCGGCTAAAGCATTTACTTTTGACGAAACCGAAATTAACCAAGACCGAGTAATTGTCATCGCCCAACCCCGCCCTTCCGGCGGCTACCAATTGCTAATTCTAGAACAAGTCTCTGACAAGCGAAAATGCTGGACCGAAAGTGGGTCTAATCCCGTGAAAGTAGATCCCTTATTAGTTAGTTTTGATTTTACCGGTATTTGTGGTCGCGCAACTGACAGCAACGGCTTTTCAATTCGCATGGCAGGCACCGATTTAGCATTAAAATACACCCTAACTTTGGAAACTGTTGATGGCAATGTTCTACTAATTGGAACTCCGGTAGATTACCAAAGTAAATCGGTGGTTATCGGTCGCACAAACGGCGATGTTAACGACTTCATGAAAATCAGTCTCGATCCTGCTTGGCGCTTGAGTAAAAGAGCTTACCAAGGCCGCACATTAGGCCACTTTTATTTCACTACCAATCAATCCGCACCGGGAGAAATTGGCAATACCGGAGGCAATACCGGAGGCAATACCGAAGCAATACCGCAGCCAATACCGCAGCCAATACCAATACCAATACCGCAGCCATCACCGCAACCTGTACCGCAGCTATCACCACAGCCAATACCGCAGCCATCACCGCAGCCAATACCGCAGCCATCACCGCAGCCAATACCGCAGGAAATACCAATACCGTAGGCCATACTCGCTTTTCTACAATTCGGAGATAGCTACCGATGATATCTACGCTTCCGAAATTAAAGAAGCTGTGGGCTTTGGGTTTGTAGCCCGGTTTTCTCAACATAATACCTTTCGACCGCAGCTTGCTGTTACCAGAGAGCAATTGGTATCTTTAGTATTGGAATCCTGGAAAGGAATACAAGATGCTATATCACATTTCCTAGCAATGTTTCTATCCGTCCCTATAGCGATGTTGATATTGTCCGCTGGAGTGCCTGAAAAGTTCTATTTGCGCGGGAAAACAAGATAATTAGCGGTTATCAAGATGGAACTTTTAAACCTACGCAGTCCGTCACTCGCGCTGAATTGATGGCGGTGATCTGTCGAGCGGCGGGATTTGGTTTCTCTGCCCCGGGAATGAACCGGGATTTAGTTGCTAAAGAACCGTCTAAAACTTTTTCAGATAATCAGAATTATTGGGCTGCTTCTATTTTTACTCAAAGGTCTTCTTATTGTTCTGTTGCTTCTGCTCTTAACGAAATTGGCGATCGGTTTGCTTTCGATGATTCTGCAAACCGGAATTACGCGGTGGTGGCTACTTGGCGGATGCTGAAATGCCTTAAGGCTCAGTAGGGCGAATTATATCCCCGACTTATTCAAGAAGTTGGGAATCTAAGTATATTGCACAATTACCTCATTGGTTGGTTAATAGTTATATGTTGTACTCTTGTCAAGAACGGGCTGTCCGGCCCGTTCCACAAAACTTGATTTTATTGTGGAACGGGCCGGAGAACCCATTCCTAAACAAGTAATTGAGAATGATGAAAGATATCAGTTAATCAGGACTAAAGTCCTTACTACAAACCAATTCGTAATCAGGACTTTAGTCCTCATCATATCGTTTCCTTCCGTTTCTTCTTAGACGGCTTTTTAGGAGTTTTCTGGACGGGGAGGATCTCAGATTCTTGCTGTGCGATGTCTGGGGTTACTTCACACAAGTCGTTCAAGGAAAGTTTTTGTTGCGATTCAAGTTCGTTTAGCAAGTTTGAGGCTGTTTCTAATATTTGCTTTCCCTGTCTGACTTGAATAGTAGTTTTATTTTCGATCGCATCTAACAACACAAAAATAGAGACTGTTTGCCAAATATCTAAATCGTCGCCGACGACATCGCAAGCAGAGACAATTTTGCCGTTTTCTGGGACGTGAATTCCTAAGCCGGAA
>NZ_JAUBQR010000365.1:0-3342 GCF_036701385.1 Microcoleus sp. Pol12B4
GGAATTAGCGACTATCACAATGCTTTGAAACTCGGTTTCGATGTTGATACTTTGTGCTATCCGAATTGGCTGATAGAGGGAATTGCGGGCGCTGCAACTCCTGAATTGCCGCAAGTTGTCGCACCGGGCACGCCTGTGGGGGAAGTGAGATATCAAGTGGGCGATCGCTTCGGATTTCCCCGCGATTGTATGATTTGTGCTGGCACAACCGATAGCATTGCAGCATTTTTAGCAAGTGGTGTTAATTTACCAGGGGAAGCAGTAACTTCTCTCGGTTCTACACTAGCAGTCAAACTGTTAAGTCATACCCGCGTAGATGATTCTAGATACGGGATTTACAGTCATAAATTAGGCGATTTGTGGTTAGTTGGAGGTGCTTCTAATACCGGAGGTGCGGTGCTGCGGCACTTTTTTACTGATGTTGAGTTAGAAAATTATAGTACACAAATCGAGCCAGAACAAGAGAGTTTGCTGGATTATTACCCATTGTTGAAAAAGGGCGATCGCTTTCCGATTAATGACCCGAATTTGCCACCCCGACTCGAACCGCGTCCAACTGATTCAGTGGAATTTCTGCACGGTTTGCTAGAAAGCATAGCGCGGATTGAAGCGCGGGGATATCAATTATTGCAAGAATTGGGTGCAACTCCTTTGACAAAGGTTTATACTGCTGGCGGCGGGGCAAAAAATTCTGTTTGGAGTGCGATTAGAAAGCGTTATTTAAAAGTCCCTGTTGCAACGCCAATTCATACTGCCGCTGCTTATGGGGCGGCGTTATTAGCAATGCGAAGTGTGACCGATTAGAGTGATTGCATAAATCTTTGATGGAGGGGAAAACCGCAAGTTAACGCAGATGCTTTGCTATATACTTTGCGAAGGGAGGTAATCTTGTTTATTGAAGCGGTTTTAACCGCCGCCAACTGTGATATTTTTACTTAGACGCGCTGCAACTTAGCTGTTCTCGGATCGATGATTTTTCTGCCCAAACCCGAAAACTTAATTGCCAGATTAATTTTATCGCCCGCCCCTAAAACGTGCGTAATTTCTCCAACTCCAAAAGCATGATGAAAAACCCGATCGCCCGTTTGCCAATCCGTCGATTGTACATTGGTTCCCGCTTGAGAACTGCCGGCATTAGCTGCGGAATTATTAGTTTTTCCCTTAGATGCTGCCGTTTTCCCCGCTGGAGTTTTCTTCGCACTTCCAGCCAGCAAATGTGTCGGTAATTCCCCTAAGAATAGCGAAGGGGTGCAGTGTTCCCGGAAACCTCCCCACAAACGGCGTTCGCGAGTGTGGGTGAGAAATAGCAATTCCTGGGCGCGAGTGATGCCGACGTAGCACAAACGGCGTTCTTCTTCGATCGCTTTCGGATCGTCCAAACTCCGGAAATTGGGAAATAAACCCTGTTCCATTCCGACTAGAAATACTACGGGAAATTCTAGCCCTTTGGCGGAGTGCAGCGTCATCAGCGACACGCGAGAATCTTCTTCCTGCAAGTCATCTAAATCGGAGGCTAAAGATGCTTTTGCTAAAAATGATGTCAGGGTCGGTTCTTCATTTTGTTCTTCAAATTGCAGCACTGCATTGTACAATTCTAGGACGTTTTCTATGCGGTTTGTGGCTTCATCGGTTCCTTGATTTTTCAAATCTTCAATGTAGCCTGAATCTTGGATAATTCCTTGGACAATTTGCGAAGCCGGGAGAGTTTCAATTTGCGATTGCCAACGACCAATCATTTCGGCAAACTTAATAATAGCTTTTGCCGATCGCCCTGCTAGAGTATTGACAGAAGATTCATCGCTGAGGATTTCCCACAACGGAATGCCTAATTGAGTTGCAGCGTCTTCGATTTTGGAAAATGTGGTATCCCCAATGCCGCGACGGGGAGTATTGATGATGCGTTTGAGGCTGACGCTATCGTCGGGATTGGCAAGCGCCCGCAGGTATGCTAGGATATCTTTGATTTCTTTGCGATCGTAAAACTTCAGGCCACCGACAATATTGTAAGGAATGTCTAAACGCATTAACGCTTCTTCAAAGGAGCGAGATTGAGCGTTTGTGCGGTAGAGAATGGCAAAGTTACTGCCGTTTTCGTATTCAGAGTTTTGGCGCTTCAAAGAATGAATTTGACCTGCTACAAATTCCGCTTCATCTAATTCGTTGTCGGCGCGCCAGACAACAATCGGAGCTCCCGGTTCGCGAGTCGGCCGCAGGATTTTATCGATCCGTTCGGTATTGTGTTCGATCAAGTGGTTTGCCACTTGCAGGATGTTTTCGCGCGATCGATAATTTTCCTCTAATTTTACCATTGTCTGAGTTTTATCGTCTGACAAACCATCTCCGAAATCCTCTTGAAATTCCAGCAATATGGTATAATCTGCCATCCGAAAACTGTAAATTGATTGATCGACATCGCCCACGACAAAAATCGAGCGGTTTTGCCATTTATCAAAGCTTTTTGGGTCGGCGTTATTTGTCACCAACATCCGAATCAAATCGTATTGAGTGCGGTTAGTATCTTGGTATTCGTCAACTAAAATATGGCAAAACTTTTTATGCCAGTAACTTAATACTTCCTCGTTTTGGCTCAAAAGTTTAACGGGAACGAGGATTAAATCATCAAAATCCAGGGCATTGTTGGCTGCTAAAGCGTCTTGGTAGCGACTGTAAACAGCGGCAATCACGCGACCTCGATAATCCGGTTCTGCTGCTTGGTATTCTTGAGGCGACAAGCCTTTATTTTTAGCGTTGCTGATGATATAGCGGACTTTTCGCGGGTCAAATTTCTTGTCGTCGAGGTTCAGTATTTTGGTGACGATTTGTTTAACGAGACTTTGAGCATCTGACTCATCAAAAATCGAAAAATTTTTCTTCCACTGGCGGCCTTTTTCGTCTTGGTATTTTTCTATATCGTAGCGGAGAATGCGACCGCACAAAGAGTGAAAAGTCCCCATCCAAATGTGTTTGGTAATTTTTTTGTAAATGTGCGATCGCAATTTCGTCTGCACATCCGGTGCTAAGTCTACCAAAGGTTTGCCATATTCGGCTTCAGCTTGCTGAGTTGCCAGCAATTTCTCAATTCTTTCTTTCATCTCCCTGGCAGCTTTATTTGTAAATGTCACCGCCAAAATATTTTCTGGATCGACTCGATGGGTGCGAACTAAGTTAGCAACTCGGTAAGTTAGAGCTCTGGTTTTGCCGGAACCAGCGCCCGCTACTACTAACAGCGGCCCGTTATAATGGGCGACTGCTTGGCGCTGAGATGGGTTGAGGTGGCTGAGGAAATCAGTGGTTTGAGTCATAGCTAGAAAGTTAGTTTAATTTTTTAAGGGGTAAATAATA
>NZ_JAUBQR010000043.1:0-31176 GCF_036701385.1 Microcoleus sp. Pol12B4
CGGCACCAAAACAACCCTAAAGGTGCCGCCGTCCTCAAGTTTACCTCTTGCCACCGATAGACCCCGCGCTGCCGGACTTCTAGATAGTATGTATCCCTGTATATACTGTTAGGCTCTATGACTTCGATCGGGCGGAGGACGGGTTCTCCCAATACAAACGGCAGGATGTCTACAACTTGCAAGAGAGTCTTAGGTTCGCGGGCGCGATTTTCGATTTCTAGTTCAACGGTGATTTGATCGCCCGCACTCACCGGTTCGATCGGGCGGCGACGGACTTCCAAGGAACGGAGCGATTTTCCAGGCAAAACCGCCGCTACTCCCAACAGCGCCAAACCCCCACCGCTGAGCACGTACAGCCACCCAGACATTGTATTAGTCGCCGACCCAAAAAAGAAAACCGTCATCCCCGATAGCAGCCAACCCGCGTAGGCCGGGGTAACAGCGCGATTTTCGAGCCAGTCGGCAATTTTGTGACCGATGTTCATAGGAGTTTAAATTGTTAATTACTCGATCGCCCCATCAAGCCTAATTGTAAAATATTCTCAGCATTTAACACCGAATTAGCTGCGAGCGATAAGATTAGAAATCGGGCATTTTTTCGCAATAAATCTACATTGACTGGAGACAAAAAAATGAACCCATTAAACAATCCTACACCCCTTCGACCAGAGGCTCAAGCCCGCCGAACACCGCCTCCGCCCCCGCCCTTGGCTGCAACTCCCGCGCCGCCTCCTGCACCCGCGCCGAGTGCGCCCCCTCCGGCCCAGCAGCGGTCTTCTGTTGAGACACCCGTCAGTACGATCGAACAAATGGTCCGAGATGCCCATAGTGCCTCGGCTTCCGACATTCACATTCGAGTAGGCCAAGTACCTCGATTTCGGATTCGTGGCGTGATGCAAGTAGCAACCACCCACCCCAAAGTAACGCCAGAAATTTTTGAACAGTACCTAGCCGAAATTCTCACCCCCGAACAGCGAAAACAGTTTGCAACTACCAAGGAATTAGATTCAGCAATTTTTTACCCTGGCTTCGTGCGGTGTCGGCTAAACTGTTTTGAGTCCCTCAGCGGCGGTGCCATAGTATTGCGGTTGATCAGTTTGGAAATACCTACTATCGATTCCTTGAGGTTGCCAGAAGTTTTCAAAAGTATCATTTTGCGATCGCAGGGATTAATATTAGTTACGGGGCCTACCGGTTCGGGGAAATCGACAACCGTAGCTGCGATGATCGACCATCTCAATCAGATGGAGCAAAAGCACGTAGTTACCATTGAAGACCCGATCGAATTCATTCACCCTTCTAAAAAATGCTTGGTCAGCCAGCGGGAAGTCGGCTTGCATACCCACGAGTTTCAGCAGGCTTTGCGAGCTGTTTTGCGGGAAGATCCAGATGTAATTCTGATCGGGGAAATGCGCGATCGCGTTACCATCAATACAGCGTTGCAAGCAGCTCAAACAGGTCACTTAGTATTGGGAACTCTCCACACTCGCAGTGCCATTAACGCTATTAACCGATTGTTGAACCTCTACCCACCAGAAGAACAACAGGCGATGCGGATTCAAATTTGCGATTCTTTAGTAGCGGTAATTGCTCAACTTTTGCTGCCAACTGTTGACAACCGTCGAGTAGCAGTTCACGATATTTTGGTGAATACACCTGCCATGCACGATTACTTGATGAAAGGTGCTGATGATGAAGCTTTCCGATTAATGGAACATGATACTTACGAAGGAATGCAGATTATCAACCAGGGTCTTTACAAACTGGTGCTTGAAGGCAGAGTGACGATCGAAGAAGCAGCAAAAACTTCTCCCGAAGCTAGCGATTTAGACCGCCGCTTGCGGACAGGAGGCTACGATGTTGGGGATGCTCGTGGCTTTGAAGGCAGCAAAAAAGAACGCATCGTTCGCGCCTAGTAGCAGCACACATACAGGGGTAGCCACAGCACTACCCCACCCATCAAGTAGCAATCTTTTCAGCAGACGCAAAGATTGGGTGATATTGTGCGTATTATTACTTAAAATTTTTAGCTTGTTTAGTAGCAAAAAATACATTTTCTTTAAGTTATAAAATGCTATTATCAATGTCAAGTATAGTGTTAAGTTTTTTAAACACCGCTCCTACTTTACATTAACTTTAAAATTGCGTGAAAACTCGCAGGTGATTACAAAGAAATGGTAAAGATCTGTTCTGAGTATTGCCAACAGTCAGCAACTTAAGTTTATAGTTGTAGAGACAAATTTTGCACAGAGAAGGTTCCGACTTTGCCGATCGCCCAAGTAAGTACGTAAAAAAAAGCGCTTAATAAAACTACAAGTATGCTTAATACAAGCAATTAGTAGCAGAACCGAGCGCGTATCTTTCGGATAAAGTAGCTTTCAGTCTAAAAAATCCTAAATCCAAGCAGGCTTTTAAAAATTCTGTCCCTCAAAAATCTGTTTAACAATTTAGAATCAGCAACCGTATCCCTAGAAATTAAAGGAGGCTAAAAAGTGAAGAGTGCATTTAACCCATCAGAAGTGTTTGAAGGTGCCAGCAAAGCAGAAATCATCGATTGCATTCAGCAGCTAGTTCCGCCGGGTTCCCCGGAACCGCAACATCCTGAAATCATCGGGGCCTTACAAACTCTCACCGCACAGCTAATCAGGGCATATCAAGCCGACGGACAATTAGAAAGCGAACCTTTTAGTGACGTGCGCGGTCGCACTATTCACCTATACGCATCCGCAATCAGCAGCCAAATAAAAGGAAAAACCATCCTCATCACCGGTGGAGAAGGATGTGTCGGTCGTTTCTTAATCGCAAAACTCCTCGAATTAGGCGCAACTAAAATCATTTCCGCAGACAATGCCCGATGTCAAAACCCCGAAGAAAATCTCCCGCTTTTTACCAGAGAAGGTGCTGTAACTTTCTATGCCGTTGACATTCGCAACCTCGACGCGCTCAAACACATATTTGAGGTAGAAAAACCAGCAATTGTTTTTCACCTAGCGGCCCAACGCCAACCCGGATTAGCTGAAATCAAAATCCGAGAAACAGTTACAACCAGCCTGTTAGGATGTAAACACGTCATCCAACTCTGCGAAGAATACGGCGTAGAACACTGCATCTTCTCTTCTACAGGCAAAACATCTCGATATTTTACAACCGAAGTTTATGCCGCCTCGAAGAAGTTTGCTGAATGGCAATTTGCCAAAGCAGCTCAAGAAGGAAATGTCACTTACGGGATGGTTCGCTTTACTCATATGTTGGAAAATAGCTTGTTCTGCGAGCAAATGTCCAAAAAAGTAGAGCAAGGTAAAACTGTCAACGTTCACGCTCCCCACCGCTACGTAACTGCTCAAAATCTTTTTGAAGCCGTACATTTATTGCTGAATTCTCTGATTGTGTCCGTTCCCGGAAAACTGAAATTTGTCGCCGTGAGTAATCTGGGGTGGCCAACAGAAACCTTGGAAGTAGCTCTTTATAAAATTCTTGAATCAGGGAAAAATCTGCCGATTTATTTTCAAGGACTTTTGCCGGGATACGAAGAACCCTTTTTCCTTGGACAATTTGACTGGAAAAAACCTACAGACATTCACCTCCTAATTAATGTTTTGGAAGATCCTTTTAGAAGTGTTAACGATGCTGGCGACATGGTGATGGTAGAATTAGCTCCTTTTTCTTTGCGCGTGTTAGATAAACAAGTGTCGAAACTGGAAACCTTAATCATCGATCCTGCTTTCCCCGAGGCGCAAATCAAGCACGCTCTTGTCGCAGCGGAAAAAGAAGTGATTGCTTCCTCTTTTGCGTGGAGTGCCCCTGAAGACTTGTTGAAGATTTTGCAGTGGGGAATCAATCCGAAGAAATTGCAAGGTTACGGAACCGAAATCGCTGACTATAACGAGATTATCGAACTCCTCCTGCAAGGAATCTGCGGGCGGCTTAACCAAGAAGTCTTGCACAGTGCTGGAGTTACGGCAGATGAGTTTGATGACTTAGTTGAGAGTCTTTCTACGCTGGATTCTATTCAAGCAGAAGTGGGATATTTGCGATCGGTGTCGAGATATCTCAGAGAATTTGCACCCACCGCACAGTTCACCACCAAAAAATCTGAACCTGTTGCTATCCCCGATGCAGCGTAGCTTAAACCTAGTTTTGAGTTTGGAGATGGCTTCCTGAGTGCCCACCCACAGGGGATGAATGAGTTATATCAATTCCGGTTGCAAGAGCGAAATGATCGTTGACTGTTGACTCCGTGTCGAAAAACTGAATGCTTGAGTGTTAACTGTTGAATCGATTTTATTATTCCGATGCAACCGGATTCGATGTTTAACATCGACTAAGTGTTTAGTTGATTAAAAATATAACACCCAGAAACCAGGTTTCTAAAAGAAACCTGGTTTCTAGAGTCTGGCATTATTTGAGGTTTAATTAAATTGAGTGACTTAACATTGTCATAATAGAGATAATATGATATTAGTTACGACCGCACAGCCGTAATGAAATTAATTCGTAGTAATGAAGCTAGTCCTAGTAATTTTAGTAGGACTTAAGTCGTCACCAAAAATGTGAAAATGATGATTGTGTGCGTGCATGATATAATGATACTTTAGAGAGCGTGGCTTCGTGAGTTAACAAAGGTAGAATAACATTAAATAAACTCAGTAAACGCAACAAATTAAATTAAATTAAGGTACTAAAATTGTGGAAATTAATCAGCTACTGTTCCTATTGATTGATGCTGTGCTATTGGCGATCGCCCTGATCCTTCTAATTCCCGTTGCAGTTCTATTTCTAGAATGCAGTGCAGCTTTCTTGTCCGGCCAGGGCGAGACAGCGGGAAGTAAAGCACCCCGCCCCAAAGTAGCAGTTTTAATTCCCGCTTACAACGAAGCAGCAGGAATTGCCGCCACCATCTCCACCATATTGCCACAGCTAACACCTCAAGACCGCCTGTTAGTGATTGCTGACAACTGCACTGACGCTACGGCAGAAATCGCCCGTAACTCCGGTGCAAGTGCGATCGAGCGACAAGACACACAACGCAAGGGTAAAGGATACGCACTGGATTTCGGGTTGCAGTCGATCGAATCCGACCCCCCCGAAGTAGTCATCATGGTTGACGCAGACTGCATCTGTAAACCCGACTCTATAGAAAAATTAGCCAGGGTGGCAGTTGCTGAACAAAGACCTGTGCAAGCAACTTATCTCATGGAACAGCCACCAAATCCTACTCCTAAAGATTCCATTTCTGCTTTAGCATTTCTTGTGAAAAACTTAGTTCGTCCCAGCGGATTAAAAAAGTTAGGATTCCCATCATTACTAACGGGTACTGGCATGGCTTTTCCCTGGTCGATAATTCGATCGGTTTCTCTAGCTAGCGGCAATATTGTTGAAGATATGCAGATGAGTTTGGATTTGGCGATCGCCGGACACCCAACAGTATTCTGCCCCGAAGCCAACGTCACCGGGTGTTTGCCACAGCAGCAGCAAGCAGCTAAAAGTCAAAGAACCAGGTGGGAACACGGTCACATACAGACATTGTTAACTCAAACTCCCCGGCTGACAGCAGCTTCTGTCCAGCAAAAACGTTTTGACTTATTGGCGATCGCCCTAGACTTATCCGTCCCTCCCCTGTCGCTGTTAGTCGCTATCTGGCTAGCTGCTTTTGCCGCCTCTTTACTAGCAGCAATTTTGGGAACATCCTCCATTCCCGCCGTTTTGTTAGCAGTACAAGGATTGCTGATTTTAGTTTCAATTGTCGGCGCTTGGGCAAAATTTGGGCGTGCCAATATTTCTGGCTCAACTCTTTTATCTGTACCTTTTTATATCCTTTGGAAGATCCCTTTGTATCTAGGTTTTCTCCTAAAACGGCAAACCAAATGGGTGCGAACAGAACGCGATGTTTAATATTTAGATTGAGAAGTTTGAGCCGCAGATACCAGCCGAGAAACACAGATGAACGCCGATACGCTTCTATCTCCGTTCATCGGCGTTCATCTGCGGTTAAAAAAATCTTATAAAAACTAAAAAAACTTCACTGCTGCACGGGAATTTCAATCACAAACTCAGCCCCCTCACCAGGTGCAGAAAAGCACATTAGCTTCCCGCCGTGTTTCTCTACTACAATCTGATAACTTATACTTAACCCTAAACCGGTACCTTGGCCCACAGATTTTGTAGTAAAGAAAGGGTCAAATATTCGCAATCGTACTTCCTCCGTCATCCCCCGACCATTATCAGCAATATAAATTCTCACCCAGTTTTTGTCGCATAGCTCAGTCCGAATCTCAATCTTTCGCTCAAAGATTAGAGATAAAGGATTTTCTAGTTTGGCAGTTGTCTCCGATCGCCCAACTCCTAACTCCACTGCATCAATTGCATTGCTCAAAATATTCATAAACACCTGATTTAAACCAGAAGCATAACAATTTACCTCCGGCAGTTGACCGTACTCTTTAACTACCTCAATGCCATGTCCGACTGCATCCTTTTTCAACCTATGCTGCAAAATTAGCAGAGTCGAATCAATCCCGGAGTGAATATCCACTGGTTTCATCTCGGCCTCATCCAGGCGCGAGAAATTCCGCAGCGACAGCACAATATTGCGAACGCGATCGACCCCAACCTGCATTGATTTTAGAATTTTCGGCAAATCTTCTTGAATAAAAGCGAGGTCAATATCTTCTGTTTTAGCAACAATCTCAGGATTAGCATTCGGGTAAGACTCCTGGTAAAGATCAATCAATCCCAGCAAATCCGAGCTATAATCGTTAGCATGGAGAACATTGCCATAAATGAAATTAATCGGATTATTAATTTCGTGAGCAACCCCCGCCACCAACTGCCCCAAAGAAGACATTTTTTCAGTTTGAATTAGTTGAGTCTGCGTCGAGCGTAATTCGGACAAAGTAACTTCTAATTGTGTCGCTTTTTCTCTCAAACTCCCCTCCGACTGTCGCAAAGCATCCTCCGCTAACTTGCGATCCGTAATGTCCTGTATAGTTCCAAATAACTTAATCACCTTACCGCCATCAAAAATAGCTTGCGCCTTAACATAAATATATCTGACAGCTCCATCAGGGCGCAAAATTTTCATCTCATACTCGCAAGGATTTCCTAACCGACTAATCTGCTCTACTGCCTCTAACCACAACTGTAGGTCATCTGGATGAATTTGCTTCTTGTGTTCTAAAATCGTGGGTTCTGGTAGTTTAGGGTCAAGAGAAAAAATTCGGAATACTTCCTCAGACCAAGTTAATTTATCCCCCTCCAAATCAAATTCCCAGTTGCCGAGGTGCGCCAGTTTTTGAGCTTCTTGCAGCTTAGCTTCTTTAGCCTTTAATTCCTGCGTGCGCTCTTCTACTCTCACCTCCAGCGTCCGCGAATAATCCTCCAACTGTTCCTTAGTCTCCGACAAATTAGCAACAAGTACCGCATTTTCTAAAGAGATAGCAGCTTGGGAAGAAAGAATTTTTAAAACCTCCAACCTAGTTGGAGAAAACGCTTCAGTAGCTAAATTATTTTCCAGATAAAAGACACCTACGAGTTTGCTTTGATTCAGAATAGGAGTACAAAGCACAGACTTCACTTGCTGCCTTTTAATATAGGGGTCGTCTGTAAATAGACCTTCTCTAGCAGCCTGGCTTAAAACTACATCTAAATGCGTTTTCTCCACATAATTAATCACCGTTATTGGCAAAACCTCTGCAGGAGATACTCTAGGGCATTGTTCAATTGCAACATCCGAATACTCCACCGATGCCGCTGCTTTAATCCGCAATTTTCCTTCCTTGGGCATCAGGAGAAAACCTTTTTGGGCTCCAGCATTCTCGATCGCCATTTTCATTAACTTTTCTAACAACTTGTCCAATACAATTTCGCTAGCTAGCGCTTGAGATGCTTTAACAACAGTTGTCCAATCCAATAAACTGCTGTGACTGCTGCTCGTGCTATAATTAGTGCTAGTAATAGTTCGATCTGCGCTGGCTTTTCCCATCGATGTAGGGGGTAAAGAGATCGGATACTGTGACTCCAAATGTTTTACCTTGGCGGTTGCTCCCCAGTGAATATAGCCGTAGTAAGCATCTATCAGATAAGTCTGAGCCACTTTATTTCGACCGTTAGCTAGATAAAATTCTGCAGCTAGTTCATTGGCTAGAGCTTCTTCGTGGATGTATTCATTCTTCGATGCTCCTTTCACTGCTCGATCATAATACAGAGCCGCTTTTTCATATTGTCCCAATACTCGCGCTTTTTCTGCTTCTACTAAATCATATTTATGCTGATAATTTCCCGGAGAGTTCACCGCCCAATGCTTCATTTTTTTTTGAAGCGAAGTCACTTGTTTTAAATGTTTTTTCTGTTCATTTTTGGCAAGGGTGGGATACAACGCTAACAGCGCTAGGGAATAGTAAAAATTGTGAATTGGAATATACATCATGCTCATTACAGCCTCAGAGTAAATTGATGCTGTTCTGGCATTTTCTAAGGCTTCTACATAATTTTTAAATAGATAACTTAGCCATGATTTAGATAAATATACTACAAATATTACTAAATTATTTTTACTCTCCTTCAATGTGGGCAGAATCAGATTTTCATTAAATATTTCGCCCACTAATAGGCAAGGATCAGCTGTTTTACCTTGCAAATTAAAGACAACTTGTGCCCCTACTCTGCTATGGTTCATCATAAATTCATTCTGATAATTCACCAACATTTGAATATATTGACTCTGCTTAATCTCCACAGAGTCCAAAGGTTCGCCACTCAAAAATATATAATTGCTGTAAAAACTCGCACAGTAACAAGCATTGTTGATATCTCCGGTTTCTAGTCCGCTCTCAATACCCTCAATTAAACCTGTAAAACTTGCTCTGCTACCCTCAGACCAGTGACGGATCATAGCATTAAAAGGTAGTGAAATTTGAGAGTGGCGCCAGTTGGTGTGCAATCGTTCTAAAAGTGCCTGAGCCATTTGACCGTATCGGTATCCAGAATCCATATCACCTAATACTCCACAGTGGATCACACCATAGTTTGCATACCCAAAACTAGACAGTGGCGCATTCCCGTATTTCAGAGAAAGAGTAACCATTTTAAATATGATCAGTGGGAATATTTCGGGTGCTGCTACAAAAGCGGCCGGACTCATATTAGTTAAAATCCGTAGAGCCACAATTTTATTAGGGTCAGTCATTGGTGGCAGCTCCAATAAATCCTCAATCTGATGATTTCTTAAAGCTAGTTTTGTCCGTATCAACTCTAGGAAAATATTTAACTTATTTGGTTTTTTCGGGATATAGACTCCCAGCATTTTTAAAGCTTCGATAGCTACATCTATCGAAGTTTGGGATTGATTTTGATTGAAGTAGAAAAAAACCTTTAGCTCGTAAACTTTAATTTTATCGAGCAAATTTTGGGCGCGTGCTATAATAACCTCAGAGAGCTGAAATGCACCCTCAAAATCGGTATTTATATAGGATGATTCCAGCGCTTCGGCATGGAGTTCCACGATTAAGTCATAGTGACTCTGCCAAGCTCGATCAGGTAGAAGTTCTCGACCCACATTAAAATATTTGAACGCTGCTTCATAGGCGGCAGAACTCTTAGCTTTTTTGCCAGCTATAAGATTAAAGTTAGCTAGTTCATCTCGCTTTTCTTGATTTGTGATTAATTCCACCCCGATATTCAGTTGGTTGACAATATCAAAGATATTTTCTGCTATCTCCGATGGTGGAGTTGAATTTAGTAGCAGGGTGCCGACTTTTAAGTGGGTTTGTTTTTTATCGCAGTCAGGGATTAGAGAATAGGCGGCTTGTTGTACACGATCGTGCAAAAACTTATAATCAATTGAGCGGTGCATAATTGCCGGATGATTTTGATTGTTTTGTGGGATGGGAGTCCCGTCTTTCTGGTGTGTTTTTACAATTTCCTCATCAAGCATCGGAATTTTATAAGCATCGCTGATGGGAAGAATTAAACCAGCTTGCAGCGCATCCCATAAATCCGCCGCAGTTTCGGAACCTGATTTGCCCCTAACAATTGCCAAATTTTCTAAATTAAAATGGTTGCCTATACAAGCAGCTAGTTTTAATACTTGCTGCGTCTCTTCCGGGAGTTGTTGCAGATTTCTAGCAACTAATTCAACGACACTGTAATCTGTAATGCCAGCGGCTTCAATTTCCGTGATGTCCCACTGCCATGCACCAACAGTGAAATCAAAAACTAACAGTTGTTCTGAGTGAATAGTTGAGAGCAGTTGAGTTATAAAAAAGGGATTCCCGCCAGTTTTATTAAAAATTAACTCTGTCAAACACTTTAAATATTCCCTCTGATTACCCAAGGTATCCCCTACTAGCTCACTGACGCTGTTCAAATCTAAACATGGGAGAATAATGTGATGCACAGCAACACCAGTCTCTTGAATTTTTTCGACCGTTTGAACTAAAGGATGAGGCGAATTTACTTCGTTATCTCGATAGGCTCCTATTAGTAAAAAATATCGGCTATCTTGATAAGACACTAATTCCTGAATCAATTTTAAAGAAGCTAAATCAGCCCACTGTAAATCATCCAAAAATAGAACTAATGGGTGTTTTGCTTGGGCAAACACATTCATGAATTCTTTCAACAATCGATTAAAGCGATTTTGAGATTCTGTCGCTCCCAATTGTGGAACAGCAGGCTGCGAACCAATGATTAGTTCGACAGAAGGGATAACATCAATAATAATTGCACCGTTATTACCCAGCTTTGACAAAAGCTTTTCTTTCCAAATTACCAAGTCTTCTGAGCTTTTTGTGAATAACTGCTGCATCAATGACTCAAACGCTTGAGTTATTGCAGCATAAGGAATATCCCGCTTAAACTGGTCAAATTTACCAGCAATAAAATAACCCCGCTGCCGTACAATTGGTTTTTTGATTTCACTGACAACTGAGGTTTTACCGATGCCTGAGTAGCCGCTGACCAATACCATCTCAGTTTTTCCCCAACTGACTCGCTCGAAAGATGCCATCAAAGTAGCTACTTCTTGTGTGCGGCCGTAAAGTTTTTGGGAAATCAAAAATTGACCGGATTTGTCAAGTTTGCCAGGAATGAAATTTTCTATTTTGCCCGTAGTTTGTAGCTGGGTTAGACAATTTTCCAGGTCTGCTTTTACTCCCAAAGCACTTTGATATCGGTCTTCGGCATTTTTAGCTAATAGTTTCATGACAATTGATGAAACCATTGAGGAGACCTCACTGGTTAGCTGATGGGGAGGAACAGGTGTCACCGCAATGTGGTTGTGAATTAATTCTAAGGGGTCGGTTGAATTAAAGGGTAACTCTCCTGTAAGCATTTCATAAAACGTGATGCCTAGAGAGTAAAAGTCAGTTCGGTAGTCGAGGTCACGGTTCATTCGACCAGTTTGCTCTGGGGATATATAGGCTAGAGTGCCTTCTAGCGCGGTGGTATTGCTATTTTGGTGAATCTCTCTAGATAGGCGCGTTGCCATGCTAAAATCAGTGACTTTTACTTGTTTTAAATCTGGTGTGATGATAATATTTGAGGGTTTTATATCTTTATGAATAATCTGGTTTTGATGCACTTCTCCGAGAGTCTGAGCCAGTTGAATAGCCAGTGGCAAAAACTTCTGAAGTTTAATGCTTTTACCCGCTTGATGGTGCTTGAGAGATTGACCGCCACAATCTTCTAAGATCAGAGCGAAACTGTTGTTATATTTTTCTAAGCTAAGGGGTTGGACAATCCCTTCGAGTTGGAGATTCGAGCTAATTTTGTATTCATGTCTCAAACGAGTAATTTCTTCTATTGTGGGGTACTCCGTATTGAGTGTTTTAATAATGACTGACGCTCGATCGCATTCCCGGACTCCGCGATAAATGATCGAGTTCGCACCAAGTTG
The DNA here is from genome assembly GCF_036701385.1 of Microcoleus sp. Pol12B4. Classification (NCBI taxonomy): domain Bacteria; kingdom Bacillati; phylum Cyanobacteriota; class Cyanophyceae; order Oscillatoriales; family Microcoleaceae; genus Microcoleus; species Microcoleus sp. Pol12B4. Next base: position 11,894 of record NZ_JAUBQR010000043.1, read on the forward strand.
AACAACTTCTGTAATTCTGTAACCCGGAATTGCTTTCATGGGTTTTATTCTATCTATGACTAAATTTTGGGTAAACATTTTGCTTGATGTCGATCGACTGTCGAGTTTAGGGTACTTAAGTATTTTTATATATGAAGTATATTACAATACTTGAATAATGTTAAAACACCAGTAATTACTCATGGATTTTTTAAATAGGGATATGCCTCAACTTTGAAATGGCATGGAGGAGCGGACAGCAGAACATCTGGTTTGAACTTAGACTTAATCATGTACGGTCTGACACCTCACTTAGTTGATTACAATATTGTAACAAAATTCTATGATGCCGATCGCACACAGGACAGGCAAATCCTTATAAATTAAAGGTTTAGCTAAATCTTTGAGCCTTGTCACCCAGAAAAAATGGGACGCCCAGGGCTGGAAAACGCTCGTTTAGCCGATCGAGAGTACAATCTAGTATGACTTGCATCATAAACAAGCATGATTCAGATCATAGATTTATGATGATCAACTTGCTATAATGTTTTCATCATCAGGTGCATCGCCATGGAAGAAGTCCTAGCATTGATTGAAAAGAAGAAGCAAGAATTTGCTAAATCTGGGCTATTTGAGTTTATGCGGGACACAAGTATAGACCCAAGACAGCGCCTAGCTTTCGCTCCCTGTGTTTCTCCTTTCGTGATGAGTTTTGGTGAATTTAACAAGTATGTCTTCCGAGAAGAACCCACCAACGATCCACTTCAGGTAATAGTCAACAATCACACTTATGAAGACGATCATCACTGGTTGTGGTTTTTGCAAGATTTGGAAACACTGGGTATTAACAGATCTGTGAAGTTCAGCGATGCTTTGAATTTTCTGTGGAATGAAGAAACAAAAGCTTCGCGTTGGGTATCACATCAAATTTTTCGCTCTGCTTTTGGGGCTAGTCCTACTACTAAGTTAGCTATTCTGGAAGTGATAGAAGCAACGGGTAATGTGTTCTTCTCAACGGCGGCACCTATTGCTCAAGAATTACGAACAATTACCCAAAAGGAGTTTCTTTATTTTGGGTGTTTTCATCTAGCAGTGGAAACAGGTCATACTACAGGAACGCCGGAAGTGGATCAATTGATTAAAAACATACAACTGTCAGAGGAAACCCGTCAAGAGGCTGTTAAGATAGTTGATAACTTGTTTGAAGTTTTTACCGAACTGACGGATGAGCTTCTGGTTTATGCAAAAACCCATAGCTTTGAGCAACCTTTTGCCAAACCCTGGGATATTTTGCAACCTTTAAAAGCTGCGTAGATTGCGAGATGTAAACTTTTCCACTTTTAGAACTAGAACGTTTTAGAATTAGATAACTTCATTACTTAGAAGGAGAGGCATTATGTCACAAGTGAACAGGAATTCAACTCCAATCAATGAGCTAGAACCGAATCTTATTCATACTTGGACGGAGAATTTGGATATTGCTCATACTTGGACGGAGAATTTGGATATTGCTCATACTTGGACGGAGAATTTAGATATTGCTCATACTTGGACGGAGAATTTAGATATTTCCCACACTTCTCACATACCGGAAGAGGAAAAACTCGCAGTCGGATAAAACCTGTTGCAAACAGATTTCAGCCTCGCTGATTCCGACGAGGCTGACCAGTTATACATTTGTCTCTTCAATGCCCAAAAAAAGTAGTATCTACTATCTCTATTTGATATGAGCCATTACGACGTTGTTATTGTCGGCGGCGGTCCCGCTGGGAGCACTGCTGGCACTCTGATCAAGAAATACAATCCCAATCTGAGCGTGCTAATCGTAGAGAAAGAAAAATTCCCTCGCGATCACGTTGGGGAAAGTCAATTGCCTCAAATTAGTGATGTGCTTCAGGAAATGGGATGCTGGGACAAAGTAGAAGCAGCCGACTTCCCGATTAAGATTGGTGGAATCTATCGCTGGGGAACAGATCCACAGCCTTGGGATTTTAATTTCATTCAGCCGGAGTTGTTTAAAGATGAACAGCGGCCTGCTAAATTTGAGGGACAGAGACGGCAAACTGCTTTTCAGGTCGATCGAGCAAAATATGACGAAATTTTGCTGCGCCACGCGGCAGAAATGGGATGCTTAGTCAGAGAAGAAACTGCGGTTGTTAAGGTAGATGTAGTGGGCGATCGGATTACGGCTTTGCACGTGCGATCGCAAGAACAAATAACCGCCCGCTACTACATCGACGCATCCGGTCACATTGGCGTGCTGCGGCGAGCTTTGGGCGTTAAGACACACAGCCCGACGCGACTGCAAAATATAGCTATCTGGGACTATTGGACAAACGCTGAATGGTCAGATAAAATTGGCGTTGGCGGCACCCGGATACAGGTAATGAGTTTGAGTCACGGGTGGCTTTGGTTCATTCCCTTGGGCCCAACTCGCACCAGTATCGGCTTCGTTTGCCCTGCGGAACATTATAAGTCACTGAAAAAGCGACCAGAGGATATCTATACCGAAGCCCTCAATAGCGAACCTCGCATCAACAAGTTAATCGCTAATGCTACCAGTACCGGAAAGATTGAAACTACAAAAGATTGGTCATTTTTGGCTGATAAAACAGTAGGAGAAAACTGGTTTTTGGTAGGTGAAACTGCTGGTTTCGCTGACCCGATTTTATCGGCGGGCATGACTTTAGCTCATACCGGTGCCCGTGAATTGGCTTACACGATTTTGGAATTAGAGCAAGAGCAGCAGAAATACGACGGCAACTGGCTTAAATCTCAATACGACCACAATCAACGGAGCCGAGTTGAACAGCATATTCGCTTCGCTGATTATTGGTACGCTGCTAACGGTCAATTCACTGATTTACAAGAACATTCAAGGGAAATTGCGCGGGATGCTGGTTTGAATTTAAGCCCGGAAAAAGCTTTTCGGTGGTTAGCTCAAGGTGGATTTACGAATGATATTTTGGGTCAAGCGGTGATTGCTGGATTTGATTTGGGTTGTATGAAACAGGTGATGCAGCGCTTTTCAAAGGAGGAGGTTCCTTGGCTACTTTCGGCGTACAATGTGTTTCAGTTAGACTTAGTGGAGGCTGATGTTGAATTTGTAGCGGTTTATAATGCTGGTGAAATTAACAGGATCAAGTGTTATGTTAAGAACGGTCAGCGCTTGCCCATTACAGGTTTTTATGGTTTGCTGATTGACATTTTGAGCCACACTCAGTACATTGAACAAATTTATCGGCAGTTGATACTGGTGCTTGGAGAGCGTTTTTCTGTGCAACACGCTCGAGTAGCTCTTCATCAAGCCCTTGGGTGTTTGGAGGTGATGGTGACTTCTGGTATTGTCAAGGCGATATTAAACCCGGAGTTGTCTAAGTTGAATATTTCCATACCTATGGAAGGTGAGTTAATCCACACTCACAGCGATGTGAATTAAGGCGCTACCAGAAAGCTTGACACCAAACCATCTCAAATCTTAAAAAACAAAAAGTCTGAAGCTGGAAAATTCCAACTTCAGACTTTTACTAACTCCCCGGGTAGGATTTGAACCTACGACCAATCGGTTACACTTATCCCAACGTTTCCGAAGGGCGCGGACTATTTCATCATCCCTACAAATCATGCTTTTGATCTGTCGTCGGATGTCGGGCGCTGTGAGATTTATTGGTTAGGCTCCTCATCTCTAGTCTCTGCACCTTTCCGGCTACTTGCGATCGCAACCGCTGCCTTTCGCCAGACTTGGATCAAGATTGCCGCCACCCGAAGTGCTGCGGTTTCCTTGAATTCACCCGATTTTTCAGTATCCGTTACCGGATAGAGCTGCTATGTCACTAGGGCTTTTGGTTGATGCCAAAGGCTTGCATTCATTACAGCCGACCGCTCTGCCACTGAGCTACCGAGGATTGGGGGTTTTTGTTACCCACATTTACTAACAATAGCTGAACTTACTCGATTTGGCAAGGCCTTTGATAAACTTTTTTTTTGTCAGACAGCGAGGGGGTTTCAGCAGCTAATGCAGCCCCATTCTCAACTTGGCGAGGCGCTGCTGGGATTCTGGATCGAGGGAATTGGCGAGAAAGCGACTGGAGTTGTGTTTGCGGGATTTGTGCTGGCGCTCGCTGCGGCGGGCAGTGGATTCTACGTCAGCCGCTAGTTGTTCGGCGGACATCCATTCGGCACCGTAGCCGACTACGGTCAATTGCTGCGCTCGGTCTGAGGTGGCGACAATCATGCGGCCTTTGCCTTTGACCGATCGCAACTCGTAGCGCAAACTAGCACAAGATTTTTCAATATAAGTATCTGCTGTCTGACCGAAGTCAGTGTAGTGCACCGATAAATTTTTAGTAATAATTTCTTTAACGCTGGGAGTATCTCGATAGTGCGCGTCAAACACCAGTCGAGCCTCAAAATCTTGAACAGCGCTGTAGTTAACTAAAAGCTCTATTAACTCGCGGCGAGCTGTTTCGAGTTCGTCGCGATCGCGCTTCTCTCGAAGTCGAGGCCAAAGTCCAATTATGTTATAGCCGTCTACAAGTAAAACTGCTTGTGATACATAGGGTGACATGGTTCAAGGCTGAAGAGATCCAGCACGTATAGGACATTATTTGCATTCTTCATCAAAGCTTTTGTTCAATAATATTACCTATTGATGTGTAATTGCTAGGTTACATCGCAATAATTAAACCCCCCAGAACCAGCTTTACCTGAGTTTTGGGGGGTTAGATTAACCTATAAATTTTCCGGCTTATTCGGCAGATTCCAGCGATACGGGCGATCGTACGACTGTCGGCAGGGATATTTTCTCAACAGCAGGAGTACAACCGAGCCACTGGACCGACAACTCCGCAAACTGCTGCGGGGGGCCGCTCACGCAAAAACGAGTCGGTAGCGCAGTACCAGGATTCCGCAGCCCCAAAAGCTCCAATTCTCTGGCTGCAGCAGCCACCACCCGTACCGCAGGATCGATCAATGTCACCCCAGCAGGCAAAAGCGAGCGAAGCACAGGAGCCAACAGCGGATAATGAGTGCAGCCGTAAATCAGCGTATCGATGCGCTGCTGAATCAAAGGAGCCAAATATTCCCGAGCCACTTCACAAGTATAAGGGTCGTGAATCCGGTTTTGCTCCACCAGCGGCACAAAAGCCGGACAGCTAACCTGCCAGACCAGGCAAGAATCGTCCATCTCCAAAATCGCATTTCGATAAGCATTGCTAGCAGCCGTAACAGGAGTTGCGATGACCCCGATCCGCTTGCCTTGCTGCACCGCAGCCTGGGCCCCCGGCAGAATTACTCCCAGCACCGGGATATCAAATTCAGCCTGCACCATCTCCATCGCCAAAGCAGAACTGGTGTTGCAGGCCATAATGACCATTTTCACATCCTGTTCCACAAACCAGGCCATAATTTCGCGGACAAACTCCACAATTTCTGACGGTGTGCGAGTGCCGTAAGGCAGCCTCGCCGTATCTCCAAAATAAAGTATCGATTCGTTGGGCAATTGTCGGTACAACTGGGTCAACACAGTCAAACCGCCCACGCCGCTGTCAAAAATACCGATTCTTTGTTGTCCAGAGTCTGTTGTCATTTGTTAGTTGTCAATTGTCAGTTGTCAGTTGTCACTGGGCACTGGGCACTGGTCAGTTGTCAGTTGCTACCAATAACAAATAACAAGTAACCAATTACCAATTACCAATCCCTCCGGCAATATATTATCTTTGTTGAAGATAAAGCAAAATGCCGCGAGCGATCGAAGCAGCCATTTGACTGCGGTAAGCTGGGTCAGAAAGCCTAGCAGCATCCTCAGCACCCGTGACAAAACCCACCTCCACCAAAACAGAAGGCATAGAAGTCTTTCTCAAAACATAAAATCTCGCCTGCCGCACTCGGCGGTCAGTCGCCCCCGTGCCCTGCAAAATACTGCCGTGTATCACCCGGGCCAAATCTTCGCCGTTATTGAAATAATAAGTCTCAATCCCGCTAATATCCGGCCGACTCATATTAATCGCATTAGCGTGAATGCTGACAAATAAACTAGCATTCACCCGTTCTGCCAAAGAAACTCTGGGTTCCAGGTCGATTTCGCTGTCGTCAGTCCGAGTCATCACCGCCTGCACCCCCTGCTGTTCCAGCAGCCTCGCCACCTGAAAAGAGATATCCAAAACAATCTCCTTCTCCTGAATGCCCTGAATCCCCACGGCCCCCGGATCGCGGCCACCGTGACCAGGATCGATCGCTACCACGGCCCGGCGGTTAGAAGCTTGGGGCAAATCGTCGCTTCCCAAAGTCCTTCTCGGCAAAGGCGACAAATTGGGAGCGCGAGTCAAAGGTTGCTGCGCGCTAGCATTAGAGCGCAACTGCAAAGACAGCAACTGCGGACTCGGCCTCGTCACCCTGCCTACCTCTACCCCCGATCGAGGCTGCACCCAAATCACCACAGTCTCCGCATCTTCTTGGCTAGCAGTAAACGATACAGGACTGTTGGAATCCAGCTGAGGAATTTCCCCCGCCAGGGAACTAGAGGCGAGTCTAATCCAGTAAGCTCTCGACCCCTGGTCCCACCCGCTGGTATAGGAGACTTGGCGGTCAGTTCTCACCACCAGTTGCGTGCCGTTACTGGCTAAATCAATTGACTGAACTCTCGCTAAATTTCCTTGAGCTTGTCTAGCCGGAGGATCTACAGTCAGGCGGCGGGAAACCGAGGGCTGTCGTACTACAGTTCCCGGCAATAGCGCAACCCCGCCCAAATTGCTCACAGATGCCCGCCACTGAGTATTAGAATTCTTCATCCGCAAAGTCACGCGGGTAACGGGCGGGTCTGTTGGCAGTTGCCGGACTTCAATCTTGTCAACCCCGTGCTGACCGTTCGTTTGAGGCTGTTGGCTGCTTAGGGCCGGAGCTACACTAGCTCCTTCAATATCGAGGGTGGCGATGTCCCCAGCCCGACTTTGTTGAAAATTAATTTGGGGCCGACCGCCCGCAGTGCGGACTAAAAAACCGTCCGCCGTCACCTGAACGTTTTGAACTACAGTCGCCTCTGCCGACTGAGCTTGGGATGCTGAAGGTTCCACCGATAACCTGTCTCCCCCAGGCTCTGAAATCGGATTTTGAGTTTCTCCCCGCACCGGCGTTGGCAAGTCCACTGTCCACTCGCTTGGAGAAATACCCCGAAATTTTACTTGCTGAGGGTCTATAGTAAACCCGTCTTTGATCTCGACCACAATTCTGGTCGTATCGTTGTCAAACTGTCCTACCCGCACCGATTCGATCGCCCCTGAGAGCGGTTTGCTGACCGAGGGACGACCCAGACTCGTCCCCGGCAAGTCGATTACCAACCGCATCGGGTTGAAAATCAGTTGAGCCTTGGGTTGTACTCCCCCGTCTGTTGTAATGTAAAGCCGATTCTCTGAAGCATCAAACCGCCAAGATTGCAGTCTAGCTGCTTCGGCGGCTCCGGCGAGCAAAAATACACTTAAGAAACTCGGTAGTAGCCAGTGGAATTTCACGACAGTTTTTTCCTCGTTTGCGTTACTGCCAAAAGCTGGAAGGGCGCTGCTTGCCCGATCGGCTTTCAGCAGTTAGCCGCCAGCAGACCGGTGGCACGGGGCCATCAGTTGTTGGCTAAATTGACTTTTTTATGCGTTAACAGGCTCCCAAATGCCAGAACTCTGCATTTTTTAACTTTTCCGTATACTTGGGGGCGATCGGTTATAAGCAGACTGAAATATTGTTTGCACAAGGGAAGGTATTTATTTTTAGGAGCAAGAAACAGGGTGTTTCTTGAAGCTAGAAGGTACAAGTTAGAAGGTACAAGTTAGAAGGTAGAATTTTACCGTTCTTCCAGGGAGGGGTTTTATAGCTCTTTAATGTTGGCGAAGCTCGTTATGGCAAGGGTTATAATCCGCTTTACACTTGCGTTTTCTTCTAACTTTTCCTAAACTACCTCAATAACTTAACAACTTAGCTCGCGAACAATCCGGATTTTCAAGATTTAGGTAACTTTTCAAGGTTGCCAAATGTTACTCCCAGACAAACTGACATAATTCTTTTGGGAAAGCTTTTTTTGCTAACACATCGACTAAATACAACTACATATCCCCACTGCTCTCTTTTTTTCTGAACTTTTTAATCAGGGATTTTCGGTGCTGCTTGAAACTTAGTGGGACGATCACGATCGCGCCAGCCAATTTGACAGTATGATAGCTAGTCCATATTTTCAGCAGTAACGGGAGAGTTTTGTGTGTTACTTGGGCGGGCAATGCTTTGTCCTTTAGGCTCTTTTTGAGTGCACGATCAACAGCCAGAGCATTGGTTGGTTGACCTGAGAAAAAGTTTTGACCGTAGATATAGTTATCGCAGTTGTAAACTTTGTTGGACAGCAAGGACAATCGGTCGGCTTCTGGGTAAAACCTGTGCTTTGGTTTAATGAGTTGCCTTTCGACTAACTGCATAACTTGGATGTGTACTACCAGTTAGAGAAGATACACTATCTTGGTGATTGTGTCAATCTCTGAGCTTCTAAAAAAAGGCGCCATCAATAACAGTAGATACATGACATCACAGAAAGACGGAGACTTACTTTCCCGCAGGAGTCGCCCACAGCAAACCAGTGGTTTAGGTTAGTTCAAGCCTGTAGATAGCGGCTGGGGAGTCAATCTTGAACCTCAAATCGACTGACTATCAAGATAGGGAAGTTTTGTAATATAGCAACCGCCCTGACGCTAAGGACGTTCTTAATTTTTGAAACCTAAGCGGTTGATTGCGCCTTCCCTCGGACTTCTTTTTACCCGCTCCGCTCGTCGCTATCGCCTTCAACATCTGCTATACCATACCACCAAGGGGATCGAGTTATAGCAAATTTATTTTTGAGCGGGAGCGATACATAAAAGTTATTTTTTTACCTTAGTAATCCACGGCCTCATGTCTAATCAATAGTGCTGCAATTGGCTCTTGCCCATAGGTGCAAAATTCCGGCTCATCCAGTTCAAAATTGCTTGATTTACTTGTTCCGGGCATTCATCCTGGGGACAGTGGCCCGCATTATCTAATTCCACTAGCTCTACATAATTGGGATTGCATTCGACAAATTGGTGGGGTCGGGCGAACCGAGGGGGAATCATCCGGTCTTGTTTGCCCCAAATTAACAGCATGGGGATTGTTAAATTTCGCATCACAATCTTGACACTGGGGCAAAATTTTGAACTGCCTACAGCTTTAAATAAGGCGCAGAAGGCGCGGGCTGCTCCCCGATCGCCGGCAGGTCCTGCTAGAATTTCAACTAATTCGTCGGTCACAGCTTCGGGGTTGGAGTAGGCAAAGCCAACCCAGCGACGGACAAAGGAAGGCTTGCGGGCAAAATAAAACAAAGGCCTGAGTACGATCGGAGAAACAAACAAACTTTCCACAGCTTCGATCGCCGGAAGCAGCCATCCGGGCACAGCTTCGGCTCGCACAGAGGGGTCTGGGAGGCTAATCATCACGATGCCGGCTACCATGTCCGGGTGAGCTGCAGCTACGGCCAGACAAATCAGCGATCCGATCGAGTTTCCTGCCAAGACTACGGGCTCTTTGATAAAAGTCAGCCAAAAATCATAAACTTGATCGACCCACAAAGACACAGAGTAGTTGACCGGAGCTTTTTGGGAAGCGCCAAACCCTAACAAATCCAAGGCGTAAACGGTTTGGTTTTCGGCGAGTTGGGCGAGATTTTGTCGCCAGTGCCCGATCGAAGCTCCAAACCCGTGCAGTAAAATAATCGGCGTTCCCGATGCGCGCGGGACCATTGGTTCGGCCGCAGAATCTTGAAATTCCAGCGCGCCTTGATTTCGTACCCCATCGGGCCGCAAATAAGTGTAGCGAGTTTGCCAACCCCGCCACATCCAGTCTCGTTGAGTTCCCACCCGTTGGTGCCACAGCAGAGAATTTGTCAATTTTGCCTCAGCTCGCAACATAAATTTACACTTGCTTATACCTATTCTACAAGGCAAATCAGGCGACTTGGGGGACTTGCCACAGCGGGCGAGATGGGCTAGGAAAAGCGGTTGTACCTCATCCTTAAGCTTTTACCCTGAATTTTTGACGGTTTTGTCATCAATCGGGCAAGGGGGCGGGCGATCGTGTGTGAAGTTAAAATAAAACTAGGCAGAAACCCAGCCAGACTGAGTAGAATAGCAAGTATTGTAAGAATTCATTTACGATCGTCCAAATATTCCCCAAGGCTTTAGCGGAGGGGACACAGGGCGCGGTAGTACGTCCGGTAAGGGTAACACCTTATAAAACAGTTCGATCGTCAATCGTGAAATATTGACCGATCAAACCTGTAACTATCAAGAAGCTTCGCTATTAAACTACTGCTTGTAAAACCATTCATGCCTGTGATTGAAAGAAGACAAAATCGCAACCTACCCCAGATCAACGAAAATATTCGATACCCCAAAATCCGGGTAATCGATACCGACGGCGCGCAACTAGGGATATTGACGCCTGCAGAAGCGCTGCGCCTGGCAGAAGAAAAAGAACTCGATCTCGTACTTGTCAGCGACAAAGCTGACCCGCCCGTATGCCGGGTAATGGACTATGGGAAGTACAAATTCGAGCAGGAAAAGAAAGCGCGAGAAGCAAAGCGGAAGCAGCACACTGCCGATGTTAAAGAAGTGAAGATGCGCTACAAAATTGAAGAACACGACTACCAAGTGCGCCTCAAACTAGCAGACCGCTTTATCAAATCTGGGGACAAAGTAAAAGCGACGATCATGTTCAGAGGTCGGGAAATCCAACACAGCAACCTAGCAGAGGACTTGCTTAAGCGCATGGCCACAGATTTGCAGGAAATCGCAGAAGTGCAGCAAGCCCCCAAAAAAGAAGGACGCAGTATGATGATGCTGCTGTCGCCCAAGAAAGTATAAATAGATAGTCATCAGCTATCAGTCATCAGTCATAAACTGGTGACTGATAGCTGATGACTTGCGAATTTAGTCAGGAATAAGCTACCACACAGGGAAATCAACGCTGCATGGAAAATTTTCAAATCAGCGGTTCGGCGGGAGTAAGACAAGGAGTGCTGCGATCGCTCAACCTGCGATCGGAAGAAGTAGAGCGAACCGTACTGATGTTCGTCGTCTACACTCTAACCTCCGTCGGGCTGATCTGGCTGGAACTCAGCACAGTAGGTCTTTTTCTAGATGAATTTGGTGCAGACAAAATGCCCTGGATTTACATAGCCAGTGCGTTTATCGGTTCTGGCTTGGGATTTGTCTACTCGTGGCTGCAAAAAATCCTGCCGCTAAGGCGCACCGTAGTGGTTGTTCTGGCAATGATGTCGATACCGCTATTTTTGTTTCGATTCGGCATCGGCTACGAAAATATTAAGATAGCTGGCGTCAGCATCGCTTTTATTACTATTTTTTTGATGTGGCTGTGGGTAGAAGCTTGTTATGTCCTCAACGACCTTAATACTTCTATCACTTCCAACCAACTGTTTAATATTAGAGAAATCAAGCGCACCTATCCGCTAGTGAGTAGCGGTTATCTAGTAGCTGGAGTAGTCAGCGGATTTTCTCTGCCTGTTTTGCTGTACGTAGTCGGACTCAAAAACGTTACTCTCATATCGGGGTTGATGGTGGCGACAGGCTCGGTGTTGCTCTATTACCTCACGGAAAAATACAGCCAAGCATTCCCGGAAACGGCTCACTGGACTGATGACGACGAAGAGGACGACCAAGAAGAATTTACCGCCCGCAAAGTTACAGGCCCGCTCCAAAAATACGCCGTACCTCTAGTCAGTTTCTTCATCCTCGCAGAAGTCGTCTACGTGCTGGTAGATTTCCAATTCTACAGCCAGTTAGAATACCAAAACCCTGGGGACGGAGCTAGCTGGATCGCTAGCTTCCTGGGCATTTATGAAGGCATACAAGGCCTGTTTCAAGTGGCGACTCAGTGGTTCGCTTCGAGCAGGTTGGTGGAAAGAATCGGTGTATTCGTGACGGCGATGATTTTGCCGGCGGGCATCGCTATACTCGGGGTGCTGACCATAGGAGCATCTCTGGGCCAGCTAGTATCTGTGTTTATCGGGCTAATATTGCTGAGATTTTTAGACGAACTGCTGCACTACACGCTTTTGGAAACCGTTAGTCCGGTTTTATTTCAACCGATTCCCGACAATATTCGATCGGGAATTCAAACTTTGGTGAACGGTGTGGGCGAACCTTTGTCCTGCGGAGCTACAGGAGTAGGCATCCTGATTATGCTGTGGGTGACAGGCAAAATACTCCCCCAGCAAGACGAAAGTGTATTTCACGACCAGCAAAGCTTGATATTTATTGGCGCGATAGTAATATTGGCACTGTTGTGGGTCTTTGTCGTATGGCTGATCCGATCTCAATACGTGGGCTTGTTGGTCAAAAGTGCGGAGCGGGGACGCTTGGGCGTCACAGACGTTGACCTCAAAGCTCTCAAGCGCGCAGTGGTGGAAACTCTACAAAAGCCGGGGGGCGAAGATGAAAAGCGCTCTTGCATAGAACTCCTGACGCAAATTGACCCCAAAAATGTCGGAGAAGTTCTCGCTCCCCTCCTCGATTCGCTGTCCCCTGGTTTGCAGCGCCAGAGCTTGGAAACGATGCTGCAACACCCGAACCCCGCATATTTAGAATCTGTCCGCGCACTTTCGCAGCAATCCTTGCCACCGGAGGTTCTGGCCTTGGCTTTGCGCTACATCTGGCTAACGGAAGCTGAACCGAGTATTGAGAGTTTGCGGCCTTACTTGCAGCCGACGGTCGATCCGGTGGTGCGGGGTACGGCGGCTGCTTTAATTATGAGAAGGGGCGATCGCCAGCAAAAGGCAGAGGCTACTAATACGCTGCGGCAAATGCTGACACACAAGCAAGAGCGCGAACGTGTTATGGGGACGCGGGCTCTGGGAGAAGCTGATTATTTGCAAGGACTGCGGCTGCATATCCCCAATCTGTTGCAAGATGAATCTCTGCGAGTGCGCTGCGCTCTGTTAGACGTGATTTCGTCTACTCATTCGGAAGAATATTATCCTTCGCTGCTGCGCGGACTTGGTTACAAATCGACTAGGGAAGCGGCTTTGCAGGCTATAGTCAAACTTCACAATGACGCCATTCCTTTGCTCGTGTATTTGGCTGAGGACATCCACAAGTCGGATTTGGTCAGGTTGCAAGCTTGGACGGCTCTCGGTCAAATTGGGACTCCGGAGGCGATAGACATTTTGGTGAGCAATTTGATGACGGCTTGGGGAACGACGAGGCGCAATATCCTCCGCATCCTGTTAAAAATGCCTTCGGAAGCGGGGATAGAAGGGGTTTTAGACCGCATCGGCCGTAGCGGCTTGGAAACTCTTATCGAACAGGAGTTAATGTTTATCGGTCAAATTTATGCAGGTCTGGTAGATTTGTCTGGGGTAACAAGCTACGGCAATTTCTCAGAGCGAGAGGCCAAGACCGCCCGGGAACCTGGGAACGATACGGCTCAATTGTTGCAGCGTGCTCTGGCGGGGTTGGAAGCTGATGCTAGGGAGCGGTGTTTTTTGCTGATGAAGTTTCTTTATCCGCTGGAAACGGTACAAGCCGCTGCTTTCAACATCGCTTCTGGCCAACCTTCTTTGGTTGCCAGGGGATTGGAAATTCTCGATAATACTGTGGATATAGCTAGGAAGCGATCGCTGATCAATTTGTTGGACCAGCACTCGGAAAGAGAAAAATTGAGCAATCTCTCCGAATTGATGGTTTACAAACCTCTAGCCCCTAGCGATCGCTTGCGTCGCTTGCTAGAATTGCGCCACTTCCTTTCGGATTGGGCTTTGGCGTGCTGCTTTCACTTGGCGAGGGAAGCGCGCTGGAGCCTTACCGCTCAACAAACTCTTGTCTGTCTTCAACACCCGACGGGTTTTGTCCGCGAAGCAGTGTTAGCCTATTTGAAAATAGCCTCGCCGCGGGCTTTGGTCGAATTGTTGCCGAGGCTGCAAAATGATCCCGATAATTTGGTATCCGCTCAAGTTGAAGAGATGATGGCCGAGTTGGGTGCTGGGGGAAAAAGGTAAAGAAGGAAGAAGGAAGAAGGAAGAAGGAAGAAGGAAGAGGGAATAAAAAGAAACTATGCCCAATGCCCAATGCTCAATGCCCAATGCCCAATTCCTCTTCCTTTGTTTAAATTTAAATTAATCACTGCATCTCATTATGTTAACCAGCGTCGAACGCCTATTGTTTGTGAGGGAGGTTCCGATTTTTAAGGAACTGCGGGATGATTTTCTCGTGCGTCTAGCATCGGTAATGGATGAACTTTCGTTTCCTTCCAAGCACAGGATTTTTACGGAAGGACAAGAAGGTCGGTCTCTCTATATTTTAGTATCAGGAACGGTGCGGGTGCATATAGGCGATCGGGATTTGGCACAGTTGAAAGCGGGGGCTTGTTTCGGGGAAATGTCGCTTTTTGATGCAGAACCTCGATCGGCTTCTATTTCTACTCTCGAACAATCCGACTGTTTGATGCTGACTCAAATGCAGCTATACGATGCGATTGATGAAACGCCGGGAATTGCGGTGAATATTATTCGCTTGCTGTCGCGCCGGATTCGGGAGTTGAATCAAAAGTTGAATGCTAAAGAGGCAATTATGCCTCCTACAGAGACGGTGAGAGTTCATGAAATGCGATGAAATTTGGGAATTGGGAATTGTGTTTTTAGTCGATCGGCAATTCTGCACAATTTATCTTTTGTAAGGTGCAAATAGCGATGACGAATACGCACAATTTCTCTGGTAGATTACACAATTCCAGGGTAATCGCATCTTAATAGAGATACCTAAGAGCGAGGAATTATTCAAAAAATTGAGACCAGCATTCAAGAGATACTCGTGAAGTAAGGCCCCCCAATTTAGTAGGTTGGTGAGAGCCTGCTACCACCAAATTGGGGTTTTACCTCATTGATTAATCTCCCTCATCTGTTCTGGCTATTGATTATGATAAGTAATGCTTGCATTAGGACCAGATCAAATCTCACTCACACTACTTTAGAGGATTTGAATCAGGAAATCATTATCTATACGAGCTTTATAACGTTTCATTTTTTAACTCATCTTGGACGGCTGCTGCTGGAGTAAATTAACTCTTAAATGACGAAGCAAGCTCAGATTTTGGGGGCATAACCAGACCGAGTCCGACTGGCATTCTCATTGAAGGTGACATCTAACACCCCATGTAAACTATTTTCCATTGTCCAATGAGAACGAATCGCTTGGTTGTGTAGCTTAGCCTGAGCTTCTAAACTGCTCAGATAGAATTTAATTTCCGTGGTGGTTTCCTTCCATGATTCTCTGTGCCGACTGACTATAACGACCGTGCTTAAACCGACCTGCTTCAGGGGGCGACAACGAGGTTCAAGTTTTTGCTTTATCAGCTTTATAGCTCTTTGCCCCCTCTGGTAAAATGACTGCTAATTGCGAGTGATGTGAACTAAATTCATCATAGATGCTGCCCACTCACGACAGCAGTCATGGGCAATTAAACAATTTTTACGCCTATAAACCCATCCAAAACTTGCCCTGTTAACTCTCAATTTTCTACCCTGCCGTTGAATAACAGGCTAGACATAGATTAAGTGGGCAAATCTGCAAAACTGCTAACATTTACCAGCGCTAAATCCGGACAAGTCCGTTTGATCAAACCTGTCAGAACTTTGCCGGGGCCAATTTCCACTACGCGATCGATTCCTTGTTGTGGCAATTGGAGAGAAATTTCTCGCCACCGCACGCCTTTGGTCATCTGCTGAGTCAACCGCTGCTTTAAAGTGGCTGCGCTGGTAGTGGCTGACGGTTCTGCGTTCGAGAGTACCAGCATTTTAGCATCGGAAAATTTTACAGACTTTAAGGCTAGTTGAAACTCTGCCGCCACTGATGCCATCAGGGGAGAGTGAAACGCACCAGAAACATTCAATTTAACGGCGCGTTTGACTTTAATTTTGGCAAGCAAATCTTCTACTGCAGCGGGCGTTCCAGAAATCACGACTTGTGCTTCGCTGTTGTCATTGGCAAGCACTACGTCTCGGCTGTATTGAATTTGCAATTCTAGTTCCTGCCTGTCGAACCCGATCAAAGCCACCATTTGCCCGCCGGAGGCAGTGTCCATGAGTTCGGCGCGGCGTTTGACTAAGCGCAATCCGGTTTCAAAGTCAAAGACGCCTGCTGCGTAGAGGGCAACATATTCTCCTAAACTGTGACCGGCAACTACCGCTGGCCGATCACTTTTTTCTCGCACTAAGTCGGCCAAAATACTTTCTACTACGAACAAGCAAGGCTGAGTGTAGAGAGTCCGAGATAGTTTTGTTTCTTCTTTTTGGCAAACTTCCGGGACAGACCAGCCTAAAATTTCTTTAGCGAGCTCAAATTTGGCTTTGGCTGTTGGCAAGTTTAATAAGTCTGCACCCATCCCGATCGCCTGGGAACCTTGTCCGGGAAATACCCATGCTGTTTTAGTCATTTTTCCGGTAATCTGCTAATTGGTGGTTGCTAATTGGTGATTGCAAAAATTCTTTCTTTTCCGCTTCTAAGTTCGCTCGCTGGTATCCGCTATCTTTCGGTTAACGAACTATCTACTCGCGACTCACAATTATAACATCTAACTGTGATTTTTACCAGGTTTATTTTTACCAGGTTTATTTTTTTTTGCTACTGGCATCTGATTAATAGCCGTAGCACAATTTTCAAGCTTCAAGCTGGGGGAAGTCGATCGAAGAATAGAGGATTTTCCATTTCTGCACGCGCTTGTCAATAACTGATGTCGAGGTGTTGCACCGTTGCGAACCTTGTCTTACGTATGGCGTGTTAAAGGATTTGTATTTTACTTGATTGAACTCCCGACAATAACCGGAGCACGCTTACAAACGGTCGCCAAATATTATCTTCCCCATTTAAAAATTGCCGCCCCCCAAGTCAAACCTGCACCGAAACCAGCAGCAGCAATAGTATCGCCCGCTTTAACTTTACCCATACGCACGGCTTCGTCTAAGGCAAGGGGAATTGAAGCCGCTGAGGTATTGCCGTAATGCGCCAAATTGCTAATTACTTTTTCGGGGGGAATCTTTAGCCTTTGGGCAACTGCATCCAGAATCCGCTGATTGGCTTGGTGCAACAGCAGCCAGTCAATTTCAGCAACGCTGATATTTGCCCGAAACAGAGCTTTTTCTATGACTTCCGGCACTTTTTTTACGGCAAAACGATAGATTTCTTGACCGTTCATGGTGATGGGATGAAATCCACCTTGGGCGATATTCACGCCCTCAATTAATCCTTTTGACTCGGCTTTGTAAGCCAAATTGAGAGAGGAATTTTGCGTGCCGTCGCTGCGAATTTCAAATCCCAAAAAGCGATCGACTTCTGAAGCCTGCAATACCACCGCACCTGCACCGTCTCCAAATAGAATGCAAGTACCCCGATCCGACCAATTTACCCAGCGAGATAAAATATCGGCTCCGATGAGTAAAACATTTTGATAAACCCCTGTCCGAATGAACTGCGAGGCTGTCACTAAACCAAAAACAAAGCCCGAACAAGCTGCTGTCAAATCAAAAGCCACAGCTTTTGTCGCGCCCAACTGATATTGAATTTTACTGGCAGTGCCAAACAAATCGTCAGGACTGGAAGTCGCCAAAATAATTAAATCGATATCTGTCGGCGAAATTTCTGCCATTGCGATCGCCTGAAGCGATGCCTCCGAAGCTAAATCGCACAAAGAAGTGCGATCGTCTGCCAGCCTGCGGGAGCGAATGCCCGTCCGCGCCCCAATCCACTCGTCAGAAGTTTCTACTATCTGACTCAAACCGTTATTATCCAGCGAAACCTGCGGTGCACAAGAACCGCTACCTGTGACGGCAATGCCGAACCCTGATTGCTGCAACATTCCTCTCCATTTACTCGCTGTTCGATCGAGAAATTAAAAATTAAAAACTACCAATTAAAATTATTTTTTAAACTGCTGAAATTACTTTTTTTAAGCAAAACAGTGGGTTTAAGCTGACATTTTTAATTTTACATTTTTAATTTTTAATTCCTACTTACTGCCTCTAATTCACAGCTTCTTGTTCCATAGCGCTTTGGTGATTGGACGATCGAATTCGCTCCAGCACTTGGTTGTCAATAGCCTCCTTCGCCAAACGAATGGCATTAAAAATCGAGCCAGCTTGAGACGAACCGTGGCTGATAATGCAAACTCCAGCAACGCCCAATAGCAAACCGCCGCCGTGTTCAACGTGGTCTACCCGCTGCTTAAATCCTTGCAAGCTTTTTTGCAGCAGAGGATCGTTAATTTGATGTTGGAGTCCTTTGACTAATTCTTCCTTCAGCACTTGCACGACGACTTCGCCCACCGCTTCGGCAAACTTCAACAACACGTTGCCGACAAACCCGTCGCAGACAATCACGTCGAATTTCCCCGACAGCACGTCGCGGCCTTCGGCATTGCCCACAAAAGGAATGTTCGGATTGTCCACCAATAACTGGTGGGTTCGCACGGCTGCGTCGTTGCCTTTAGAAGGTTCTTCGCCAATGTTGAGCAGGCCGATTTTAGGTTCGGCGACGCCCAGCACGCACTGGCTGTAAATAGTTCCCATAAGAGCGAACTGCTCCAAAAATTTGGGGCGGCAGTCCACATTAGCGCCGACATCGAGAATGAGTACAGAGCTGCCCGGTACCATTGTCGGCAAAACCGCACCAATCGCAGGGCGATCGATTCCGGGGAGCCGGCCCAACCTGAGCAGGGCAGCAGCCATTGCCGCGCCGGAGTGACCGGCGGACACCACAGCATCAGCTTGCTGCTGCTTTACCAAGTTCATCGCTACGTTAATCGAAGCGTTGGGCTTGCGTTTGAGGGCACTCAAAGGTTCTTCGTGCATTTCCACCGCTCCTTCAGAAGGAACGATTTCTAGCTGACCTGTAGAGACGCGGCCGATCGCGTCTTGTTGCCGGAGCGAGTCTTCTATTTGCTGCGGGTCGCCCACGAGCAAAATCTCTACGCCTAATTCTTCTTGTGCCTTAAGCGCTCCAGCTACAACTTCGGCGGGGGCGTGATCCCCACCCATAGCGTCTATTGCAATTCTTGCGCGTGTCGATCCCATTGACCAATGTTTGAGAAACACTAAAAATTCTACCAGGAAGTCAGGAGCGTGAATCCAGAAGTCTGAATAAAGAACTAAAATCCGCTCGCTACGGCGATCGGACAATTCTCATTTCCGACTACTCTGATAGAACTTGTTTTGTCACTACTTTACTATTTTTGACTGCAAATTGAAAAAATCAATG
>NZ_JAUBQR010000043.1:31276-34369 GCF_036701385.1 Microcoleus sp. Pol12B4
CCTTTAGCCGAAATTCTCAAGCAGATGAACGTCCACAGCGACAATGAAATGGCTCAGATGCTGGCAGACGATTTGGGCGGGGCAAAAATAGTGCAGCAGCAAGCGAGTTGGGCGGCGGGGGTGCCGGAGGAGGAACTTCAATTAGTTAACGGTTCGGGATTGGGAGTGGAAAATCAGATGTCTCCGAGGGCCGCTTGTGGGATGATGCAGGCGATCGCCCGCAACCTTCAGACTACTGGGCTGACGATTGCTGACTTGTTTCCGGTGTCCGGGCGCGATCGAGGAACTTTGGAAAACCGACACATTCCGCGATCGGCTGTGGTGAAAACAGGTACTTTAGACACCGTCATTGCTTTGGCTGGAGCCATACCCACGCGCGATCGGGGTTTAGTGTGGTTTGCAATTATTAATCGTGGCACCGATTGGGACTCTTTGAGAGCGCAGCAGGATATATTTTTGCAAAAATTGGTGCAGCAGTGGGGAACAGCATCGATTTTGCCATTAGCAATTACACCGCACATTGACGGCGCCAGACCTGCCTTGGGGGCTGCAAATCGTAGTGATATTTTGGTGGGAGGTTAAGAAATAGGGGTTGAGTTGGAGTTCGGGGAAGGAGCGCTGACAAAATAGCTTAGAATTGGAACAAGACTATTGTGCAAGAAGATGATCAAACTGCGATTGAAGAGATACGGGAAAAAACGCGAGACAAGCTACCGGATTGTAGCGATGAACAGTTCTACTCGCCGCGACGGCCGTCCCCTAGAAGAGCTCGGCTATTACAACCCCAGAAATAATGAAACCAGGCTGGATGTTCCAGCGATTGTCAAGCGCCTACAAGAAGGCGCTCAGCCAACTGACACCGTGCGTGACATCCTGAGAAAAGCCCATGTATTTGAACAAGTCGGAGCCGGAGCCAACGTTGAATCCAGCACAACAGCAGTCAGCTAGTCCCAACTATGCTGGACTGGTTAAGTTTTTAATTGGGCCTTTTTTAGAGACCCCAGGCTCTTTGCGGGTTGATTGCGAACTGCACCCGCGCCAATCGCGGGTCTGGGTTAGGCTTGCTTTTGAAGATCCCGACAAAGGCCGGGTGTACGGTAGGGGCGGACGCAATATTCAGGCAATTAGAACTACGCTCGAAGCGGTGGCGCAAACGGCGGGTCAGTCCCTCTACTTAGATATATACGATGGTGAAGCGGGCGATCGTGGATCGGGCCCGCCCAGGGGCGATCGCGATCGTCCGGATCGGGACCGCCCAGATCGTGGCTCGCGGGAGCCGCGAGGCGACTTCCGACCCCGGACGCCACCTCCGTCGCCGAGTCCCTTAGCTAGCAGAACTCCGAGAGAACAACCTCGCCGTACTAACACACCTACGTTTAGAACGAGCAGAAATACTCCCGGTTATTAACTAACTGCATGGCCCAGAAAGAATTTTAGATTTTAGATTGCCTGTTGTAGACTTTGTATTACAAGCCCCGTTTGGTTTGAAATTGCCGGTTTTGTGATCGGAAACAAATGTAAAATTTGAAATTTCAAATGTCAGCGGGTTCAGGTTAACCTAAAATCTAAAATTTCCAATCTAAAATCTAAAATTGCCTGACTTAATAGAAGGGAGATTTGATTTGTGGCTCAAGCACCAAACTCATTTGGGAGCTAAATCTAAAAGACGCCTTAGATACTAGGTAAAACCTAGTAACGGGCGTTTTTTTGTTCGCAAATAATGATTGGTTTAACGTTTAGTTGTTAACTTTTAATTGCTTATTTGGAGGAGCTTATGTTGGCATGAATGAAAAACTAACAATAGAGTTACCTAGCATTCAAAGCGCAATGTCGCTGGCGGGTAATCAAGAAGAAAACCTGAAAATGATCTCTAAGCAAACTGGTGCTAACCTGGTAATGCGAGGGCAAGAACTGCTGATTTCCGGCACAAAAAGCCAAGTAGAATTGTGTCATAAATTAGTGCGCTCGCTCTCCGACTATTGGAAATCCGGCAAAAATATTACCGGAGTTGAAATACAGACGGCGCGCCAAGCTTTGGATACCAACCGCCAAGGCGATTTACAAGACTTGCAGCGAGACGTTCTCGCCAGAACTCGCCGCGGCGAAGAAATTAGAGCCAAAACCTTCAAGCAGCGACAATACGTCCAAGCAGTACGCACGCACGACCTGACATTTTGCATTGGCCCCGCTGGTACTGGCAAAACATTTCTAGCAGCTATTTTCGCCGTGCAAGCGCTGTTAAGCAAGCAGTACGAACGGCTAATTTTAACAAGACCAGCCGTCGAAGCTGGCGAAAAACTAGGGTTTTTGCCGGGAGATTTGCAGCAAAAAGTCGATCCATATTTGCGCCCGCTTTACGACGCCCTACAAGAAATGATTGACCCTGAAAAAATGGCCGATTTAATGGAAAGAGGCTTGATCGAAGTAGCTCCTTTAGCTTATATGCGGGGGCGTACTCTCAGCAATGCTTTCGTAATTTTGGATGAAGCTCAAAATACGACGCCGGCTCAGATGAAAATGGTGTTGACTCGTCTGGGCTTTCGATCGAGAATGGTAGTAACGGGCGATATCACTCAAACAGATTTGCCGCCAAACCAACAGTCGGGATTGTCAGTCGCCCAAAACATTCTACGCAACGTTGAGGGCATTGCTTTCTGCGAATTCTCTCAGGCGGATGTGGTGCGACATCCTCTAGTGCAGCGGATTGTCGCTGCTTACGAACTGCACGAAACATGAAGGAATAAGGAAGAAGGAAGGCTTTAGTTATCTAGGAGAGAAGGAAAGCTTTAGTTATCTAGGAGAGAAGGGATAAGGAAGAATTATCCTTTTTTCTCTAATTCCTTTTCGTAATTCCAAACTACCATTTTCTTCTGATCGATTTAATCCCAAATCCACAATCCACAATCCAACATTGATATGACTGCGACTCTGAAAGAATTCTTGGAAGCTTGCGAACAATTGGGAACGCTGCGTTTAATCGTGACTAGCAGCGCGGCGGTGCTGGAAGTGCGCGGTTCAATTCGCAAGCTGTTTTATGCGGAGTTGCCGAAGGGTAAGTATGCCAATATGCACGCCGAAATATTTGAGTTTCAT
>NZ_JAUBQR010000366.1:0-3319 GCF_036701385.1 Microcoleus sp. Pol12B4
ATGACTCATCAGCTACCTGTACGGCAATCTCAACAACCATCCCATGACTTACGCAATCATTGAAACCGGCGGCAAACAATTTCGGGTAGAACCAGGCCGCTTCTACGACATCGAACTGCTTCACGTCGAAGCTGAATCCAAAGTCACCATAGACAAAGTATTTCTGATCCAGCACGAAGGCGAGGTTCATATCGGCCAGCCTCTACTAGAAAATGCCACTGTAGAAGGAACGGTTCTCCGGCATTTCCGGGGCCGCAAAGTCCTCGTCTACAAGATGAAGCCGAAAAAGAAAACTCGGAAGAAAAAAGGGCACCGTCAAGAAACAACTCGCTTTATGATTGACTCCATCAGCGTCAACGGTACAGTGTTAGCCGCCAGAGACTTAACTGCAGCAGTTGTTGAAACCCCCCAAACCGCCGAAACTGATTCAGAATAAAAAATAGTAAATACAGTTGAGGATATTATGGCCCACAAGAAAGGTACAGGCAGTACACGTAACGGACGCGACTCTAATTCTCAGCGTCTGGGTGTCAAAAAGTACGGCGGTCAAGTTGTCAAAGCTGGCAACATTTTGATCCGTCAACGCGGCACTAAAGTTCACCCCGGTAATAATGTTGGTATCGGCAGAGATGATACTCTGTTTGCCATGATTGACGGTGTGGTGACTTTTGAAAGAAAAGGCAAAACTCGCAAAAAAGTCAGCATTTATCCTGTTGTAGCAGCACCTGTGGCTGAACCCGTGGCTGAAGCTGTCGCAGTTTAGTTTTATGGTTCCTAGGCTATGCCTGGGAACGCATATAAGCAAGGCTCTGCCTCCTGATTTTCTATGTAATTAGAAAGTTACAGGAGGCAGAGCTTTTTGCAAGTTGTTTCGCCGGAGAAAGGACTCTGGGTGCTTACGAAGAACCAGACAAGCAGGAAAAACTCTCGTTTTTACTCCTAAAAATTGGCTAGCCTCCTCCGACAATTGTGACAACTTCTAATATGTCGCCCTCTTGCATCTGTGTAGTTTCCCAAAATTGTTTGTGCAGAATTTCCCCGTTGTACTCCACAGCCACCAAGCGGGGGTTTAATCCCAATTGTTTTAGTAATTCTGGTAACGGTGTGTCGATCGCACAATTGCGGGTTTCTCCGTTAACTTGCAGCGCAATTTGATTTATCATAAGTAAAATATCAGTTTTCCGGGCGGGTTTGGTAACAAAATTATATTTTATGCACAGATTTCCTGTGCTAAACCCGCCCTACGAATCGCAAATAAACCTAGCTTTTGCCGTGCAAAGCTTTCTGAGCTTTCAGATTCTCCATCCGAATCAACTGCGAGATGAAAAACTGCGTGACTAAAGTAGGTTGTTCTGCTTCCATAATCGCGCGTACTATGGCAACCCTTTGAGCTCCCGCATTCAATATTTCATCGAGGTTGTTGATATCAATTCCGCCGATCGCAAACCACGGAATCGGCGACTTATCAGCAGCATACCGCACATAGTCCAAACCTGCCGCCTGTTTATCAGGTTTAGTAGGAGTGTGGTAAACCGGCCCAACTCCAATGTAGTCGGCTCCCTCTTCAATAGCTCGCTGCATTTCCTCGCCATTCGTAGTAGAACGACCGATGATTCGTCCCGGGCCGAGCAACTTGCGCGCTTCCGCCACAGGCCAATCTCCCTGTCCTAAGTGTACGCCGTCGGCACCCGCTGCGATCGCCAAATCCACGCGATCGTTCACAATCAGCAAAGCATCGTAGCGGTGACAAAGTTCGCAAAGCTGTCGCGCGTTAGCCAACTTTGCGCCGTCGTCTGAGGTTTTGTCGCGGTACTGCACCAAAGTCAGTCCGCCTTGCAAAGCAGCTTCCACGACTCCTAACAAGTTGTCTCTCGGCGAAGTTACAAGGTATAACTGCGATCGAAGTAACTGCTGGTAGCGCCGGTAAGCCAGCAAATTGCTTTCGAGAGTATAAACCCGATAGCGCATCTGCTTAAAAGCCCCGCCCATATTCCGATCGTAAATTTTGCCATACTCTTCGAGTACCCGCAGAGCTTCTTCCACCCTACAGAAATTCGCCTCCAGTAGCTGCTGAATGCTCGAACGGTGCTCTTCCTGCGGGTGAGTCAACTCCGTACCCGGATCGGCCGGCGTATCCCTAGCACTGCGAAGTTCTGCGACGTGCCAAGCAGCCAATTCTTGACGCAGTTGCTTGCACTCGCCAGCTAAATCGGCGTTGTTGAGACCAAACCTGCACCATTCTTCAATAATTCTCAAGCCTTCGCGCGCTCGATCTAAATTTGCATCTAAAATCCGGCAGAGGGCTGGCTGTGCCGGTAAAGTTCTGTTTTGTTTGTCGGTCATTCAGAACCACCCTAATTATAATTAATCGTACCTGTCAAACCGCTACATTGTCCCATGCCGTCAAGATTGTGGCAAAGCAGGCGGCTTAATTTTGGCATAAACCAATGTAAATTCGACAATGATTTTTAAGTTTTATTGAATTTGATGAAAACAAAGCATAATAGATCAAACTTGATGAGAGTGGAATCGTTAAACTGCATACCACACTTCGGAGGAGAGCCGTGAGGTTAGCAGAACAACACAAAAGATTAACAGCAGAAAACCCCAGCAGGCGGGTGAAATCAAAGTTCGATCGCGAAAACCCGACACCGAACTCGGGAAGCGGAACTCGGATCGCAAATCAGTGGGGTTTATTTATGCTGCTAAATTCTCAATATAGCGAGTGCAAAGAAAAGCGATCGCAAAAATCTTATTTGAGTTCTTGCCTTCTGCTCGTTTTTGCCAGCACCGCCCTTTGCAACCATCAACCGTCAGTTATCGCTGCCGACATACCGGGAGTGCAGCTACTTTCTCAGACGCCGCAGAGCGACATTAACATACTGTACGTCAGCTCGATCGGCGGCAGCGACACGGGGGGCAACGGCAGCGATCGAGCTCCGTTTAAAACCCTTACCTACGCCTTAAGCGTGGCCCCGCCCAAAACAGCGATTTTGCTAGCGCCCGGTACTTACAGCGAGCAAACCGGCGAAAAATTTCCATTAATGCTCAGGCCCAGCGTGACAGTTCAGGGAAATCCCAACACTCGCGGTCAGAATATTGTCATCAAAGGCGGAGGATACTTTATCAGTCCGACTTCGGCGGGTCAAAATATCGCGATTTTAGGCGCAGACGGGGCGGGACTCAGCGGGGTGACGGTGACGAATACCAACTATCGCGGTTACGCTTTGTGGATCGAATCGAGTTCTCCGACGGTTGTCAACAATACTTTTTCTGGCAGCACTCACGACGGAATTTCGGTAGTGGGTACTTCCAGGCC
>NZ_JAUBQR010000044.1:0-34106 GCF_036701385.1 Microcoleus sp. Pol12B4
GCAGTCAGCAGTCGGCAGTCATTAATCAGCAGTCATTGGTCGTTGGCAGTAGACTAATGTCTGGAGACTTGTGAGTCGTGACTCAAAACTAGCAACAAACAGCTAATCGCTACTGTGTTTTCCAGTGTACAATTTACAGCCGTGCGTTTTCTACAAATTAAACATCTCACCACCGAAGACCTCAACAGTGCAGTCGAACTCGATCGGCTCTGTTTTGGCGGACTATGGACTTTAGAAGGCTATGGGCGTGAGTTAGGCAGTCCTAACAGCGATTTACTGGGTTTGTGGTCATCGGAAACCGATGTCGGCAAATCAGCTCGAAACCTGGCCGACACGGGGGTACCGCCCCTACAGATTCCCCCAATCCTGATCGGTTTGGGTTGCCTGTGGGCAATTCTAGAAGAAGCTCATATTACAATTTTGGCAATTCATCCTCGCTTTCAAGGTCAGGGTTTAGGACAAGCTCTGCTTTGGGCTTTACTAAAAAAGGCTCACTATAGACAATTAGAACGGGCAACCTTAGAAGTGCGGGAATCTAATTTAGCAGCAGTGTCACTGTACAAAAAATTTGGTTTTAAAGAAGCTGGACGGCGCAAACGTTACTACGAAGACACCGGAGAAGATGCTCTGGTAATGTGGCGCAGTGGCATAGAAAAACCAGAATTTCAGCAATATTTGGCGGTTGAAAAAGTCCAAAGTTGCGATCGACTGCATCAGAAAAACTGGCATTTGGCGATCGATACTTTTGAGTTTTGAGTTGTAGGGACGAGAAAGCGATACACTAATATGCTGTGTTAATCGGTGCTATATTGTTCAAATGTTTCTGAAGGGGATAGTAAACCCGGAATAGGGATTACTTCTGTTTGATTACTACCAAAGTAATGTCATCAAATACTTTTTGTTTCCCGATGTATCGTCGCAGGTCGTCAACTACAGCTTGCTTGATTTCGGCTGCTGAGTGTTCCCTATTAAGAGCAATAACTTCAATTAATCTCTCGATACCGTATTGCGCCTTCTCCATATTAAAAGCTTCAGTAATTCCATCTGTGTAGAGTACGACAACATCCCTGCAATTTAACTGTATTTCAGTAGAAGCAATGAAATCGGCAATATCGGCTTCCAAGGCGATCGGAAAGCCTAAATCCATAGTATCAATTCGCTCTACTTCGCCGCTGCAACGCACCAAAATCATCTCTTCGTGCTGTCCGCTCAGACGCAGGGTATTGTCTTGATATTCCAGCAAACAAAGGGTCATGTTTTTACCAGAATTCATGCGCTCTACGTTGTCAAAAAGCGTTTGGTTCACTGTCTGCAATAATTTAATTTGATCGGTTTCGCGGTGCGCCAACAAAGTGCGAATTGCTGTTTGCACCATAATCATTAAAACGCCACTTTCTAAACCGTGCCCAGTTACATCACCAATGCCAATGGTGACTTTGCCATCCTGTTGCAACACGTCGTAGTAGTCACCGCCAACTTCATCAGCCGGTTCCATAAATCCAGCAATTTCTAATCCTTCAACTGCCTCTAATTCTGACTGGTTGGGTAAAATCATCTGTTGCAGTTGCTTGGTGACATCCAACTCAGCACCCATCCTAATATTTTCAGCTTTAAGTTTTTGATTGAGATCGATAATTTCTGCATTAGCTTGAGCCAGTTGGACGGTACGTTCTTTTACTTTATCTTCTAAGGTACGATAAAGTAGGGCATTTTCAATAGAAACAGCAGATTGAGAAGATAGAACTTTAGCGATTTCTAAACGGTTTTGCGTAAAGGCTCCTGAGACGAGATTATTTTCTAAGTATAACAGGCCAATCAGTTTACCCTGGTTGACGATCGCAGCACATAAGATAGACTTTGGTTGGTACTTGACGATGTAAGGATCTGTAATAAATCTCCCTTCGTTACTGGCATTATTTAAAACAATATTTTCCTTGGTTCTGGCAACATAATTGACCAAAGTTAGGGGCAAATTATCGCTGCTTTCTACCGGCAAAGATTGCAATACTTCTACTTGCCTATCAAGCTCTACTTTAGCTTCAATCTTTAATATATTGTTGTTTGATAACATCAGGAAACCTTTTTGTGCGCCAGCATTGGCGAGGGCTAGTTCCATCAATTTTTCCAACAATTTTTCCAAAATTATTTCGCTGGAAATTGCCTGGGCAGCTTTCAATACTGTGTCTAAATCTAGTAGTTGTATGGTTCTGGTACTCGATGAGGTGGCGGTTGTGTGAATACTAATATTTTCGTTTCCACTTCGAGTAAATAATTGAGGATATCTGGATTCCAAATCTGTTACTTTTGCTTGAGCACCCCAGCAAATATAGCCGTAGTGAGCATCATTCAGGTAGGTGCGAGCTACTTTTTCTCGTCCCATCCCCAAATAAAATTCTGCTGCTAATTCGTTGGCGATCGCTTCATTATTAATGTATCCTGATGCTCTGGCAGATTGAATCGCGCGATCGTAATACTCCATCGCTTTGAGCGGTTCCCCCAAGACTCGCGCTTTTTCGGCTTCTACTAATTCGTATTTATGACGATAATTCGCTGGAGCATGGAAGGCCCATTTCTCCATTTTTTGCTGATTTTCTATGACGATATCGATCGTTTCTGCTTGCTCAGACGTTTCCAAATCCGGATATAGAGCTAACAATGCCAGAGAATAGTAAAAATTGCTATCGCTGTAGATCATTGTAGTGACGACGGGTTCTGCATATTGGATTGCTAAGGCAGAATTTTCTACGGAACGGACGAAATTCCTAAATAAATAATAAAGCATCGCTTTGCCAAAATAGAAGGAAAACAGCGATTGAATATTATTAAGTTCTAGCAATCTCGGTAGCAGTTTTTCTTCATCAAAACTACTGCCTGTCAACTGACATGGCTCTGAAGAATCTCCGCTTAAATTTAAGGCAATCTGTTTCCATATGCGGACATAATAGAGAGGAAACTCTTGTTCAAGCCTAGCAATTAATTCAATATATTTACCTTGCTTTTCTATTACATATTCCAGTTTGTTTCCACTTAAGAATAAATGTAAACAACTATACATTGTTGCATAACAAGTATAGTCTAAATCTCCTGTTTCCATTCCGCTTTGAATGGCTTGTTGTGTCAGATCGAAAGTTTCTCGAATCGGCTGATTCCAAGGCAGAATACAAGTGCTAAATAGATGGTAAACTTTACATTTAAATTCTTGAGCATCAAATTTATCCAACAAACTCATTGCCAGTTTACCAAATTCATATCCAGCCTTTATGTCTCCCATTGCTCCAGACAGAATCAGGCCATAAAGACCATAGGGATAAATTGCCAAGGCAGAATTCCCATACTCCCTAGAAATTGCCATCATAGTCGTGATAATTGGCAGGACTAGGGAAGGTTCGGCAATAAACGCTGGTGAGATGATGGTATTTAACAGCCTCATTGCCTCGATTTTATAGGGATCGGTCATCTGTGGCAGGTGTTTCAAAGTCTCGATCGAGACTTGTTGCGGTATTTGTTGCTCTACAGATATTCCTAACCTTGCTAAACCTTGAATCCCAGTTTCTAATGCCAATTTCATTTCGTTTTTAGACAGATACAACTTAATTTTTAAGTCGTACAGGCGCGTTGCTTCTAAAACCGTTTTTACTTGTTGTAGCGCTGTCTGGGCAAGCATTGCAGACCGCTCGAAATTGGCATTTAAATATTCGCCCCTCACGGCAGATACATAAAGATTAAAAGTTAAGTCGTATTGACAGTCCCAGCTATCAGAGGACAGGAGTTCTAACCCAGCATTTAAATACCTTACAGCATGTTCGTAAGCAGTTGCAGCTTTGGCTTTGCGGCCGGCGATCAGATTGAGTTGTGCGAGTTCGTCTCTTGCCGATTGCTCCTCTATTAACTCAGCACCGATGTTCAATTGGTTGACAATATCGAAGATTTTTTCGCCTCTTTCTTCTAGTGTGGTATTCTGCAATAGTAGTTGACCGACTTTCAAATGTACTGCTTTTTTCTGCGCGTTGGGGATGAGAGTATAAGCAGCTTGTTGAACGCGATCGTGTAAAAATTTGTAGAAGATTGACTTGGTATTGCCTGTGGGTGTTGTTTCCGAGGCGCTGGCGAGCATGGGTAACAGATAATCATCGCTCAAGGGAAGAATTAGACCTTCCTGAAGTGCATCCCATAACTGGTTCGCTATCACCGTTGGAGATTTTTCACTTACGACTGAAAGAACTTCTAGATCGAATTGGTTGCCAATACAAGCGGCTAATTTTATTGCCTGCTGCGTTGTTTCGGCGAGTTTTTGAATTTTGCTCGTCATTAAATCGACTACATTATCGGTAATGACGATCGCTTGCAGTTGCTCGACATCCCACTGCCATTTTCCTTGCCGCAGGTCAAATGATATCAAATCATCTCGATATAATGATTCCAGCAACTGGGTTAAGAAGAAAGGATTGCCACCAGTTTTTTCCAGCAGTAGTTCAGCTAAAGATTGGGTGCGATCGCTGGACTCGTTGAAAGTTTCGGCAATTAATTGGTTGATGTGATCGATGTTCAAAGTTTGGAGTGCGATCGCCTCAATTGTTGCCCTATTTTTTTTAATTTCCTCCAATGTTTCCATCAACGGATGAGTCGGACTTACATCATTATCTCGATAAGCACCTATTAATAGTAAATATCGGTTATCTAACTCTGCCATCAGCAGTTTAATTAACTTCAAAGATGCCACATCTGCCCACTGTAAATCGTCCACCAATAAAACCAGAGGATGTGTCTTCCTGGTAAAAACGTTAACAAATTGTTGAAATACCAAGTTAAAGCGGTTTTGAGTTTCTGCTGGTTCTAGTTCGGGTAGGCTAGCTTGATGGCCTATAATAAGTTCGACTTCTGGAATGACATCAACGATCGCCTGACCGTTAGTACCAACCGCCTCTAAAATTTTTTCTTGCCAAATTTCGATTTTTTCTGAGCTTTCCGTCAGCAGTTGTCGCACTAATTCCTGGAATGCTTGAATCAAAGCAGCGTAGGGAATATTCCGCTTAAACTGGTCAAATTTGCCCGATATAAAATATCCTCGCGCTTCAACTATGGGTTTTTGGACTTCATTAATTAGAGATGATTTGCCAATCCCTGAATATCCAGAAACGATAACAAATTCGCTTCTAGAATAGCTGATAACCCGTTCAAATGCTGCCAGTAATGCGGCTGCTTCTGCTTCGCGCCCGTAGAGCTTTTGAGGAATTTGTAGCTGAACCGAAACATCTTGTCTTCCCAGAGGAAACGCTGAAATCTTACCTTGACTTCGCAGCATTTCCTGACAGGTTTCTAAATCTGCTTTTAAGCCCAAGGCGCTTTTGTATCGATCTTCTGCGGTTTTAGCCAGCAACTTCATCACAATATCGGAAACTGCTGGCGGGATGAAAATTGAATTTTCACTTTTGACTTTTTTTGGGGGGACGGGTTGTTTAGCAATATGACTGTGAACTAATTCCATGGGGTCTTCGCTTTCAAATGGCAACCGTCCAGTCAGCATTTGATAAAATGTAACCCCTAACGAATAAAAGTCAGTACGATAGTCGATCGAGCGATTCATCCGCCCCGTTTGTTCCGGAGAAATATAAGCGAGCGTCCCTTCAACTAAATTGGAATTGCTAATATTTTGCGTTTGCTTGGAAAGCTTTGAAGCAATCCCAAAATCTGCTATTTTAATAATATTTTTTTCTAAATTAACAATAATATTTTGAGGTTTAATATCTTTGTGAATAATATGATTATGATGCAACTCTCCTAGAATTTCTGACAGGCGAATGGCAATGGAAAGGAAAGTAATTAAATCGATGGGATTCCTGGCGATCGCGCTGGACAAAGATTGACCGCCAAAATCTTCCATAACCAGAACGTATGTATTCTGCTGGATTTCTAAACTATCTGGTTTGACAATTCCCTCAATCTGCAAATTTTTGACAATCTCGTATTCGTGCTTAAATTTGGCAATTTCGGCGGGTGTTGGATATTCAAGATTCAAAATTTTTAGAATAACTTGTTGTTCTGGAGGTTTGATTCCTCGAACAACAACAGTTTTTTCACCCGTGTAAATAGTTTCGAGAGTTTTGTATCCTGAAATGACGAACATGATGAGGTTTTTCCTAGTTGGTATTGAGATATCCGGTGTTGGAAAACCCTGGTCTTTTGATGACACAGGGTTTTCGGGCACTGTTCGATAACAGGTGGCTGATTTAAGAGAAGTGCGGATACACTTCATTTTCAAACATCTGCTCAATTTGAGGATTATTCTTAGCTTTGACTAAAGATTCGTAGTCCTGACGCACCTCTACATTGTAACTAGCTGTCCTAGTAGCAATTTTGGGCAACCAGGTCGCGTGAGTTGTAAATCCAAATTTAAGGCAGGGATGGTTAAGCTTGCATACAGGCCCTTGGGCGAGGTTTTCTGCATCAAAAATCCAGATTTCATGGCTGGTGGGCAAGAACACCATACAAACAATATAACCTTTTGTCGAACTGCTGTCCGCAGCTTTGCAGGGAACGAATTGGATCGAATTGACCATGTAACCTTCGGGAAACTGGTAGCGATCGCTAATAGCAATCTCAGCTTCTCCCGTACTGACTCGGAACAAGCAAGGCGGCACTCCCTCATCGCCATAAAGTAGCAGATCTGACGGAGAAACGGTACGGTAAGGATAGTCCTTAGTGAGGTGAAACAGAAAATTCGTCAGCGTTTCGTTCCACAAACCTAAAGAAGTCCAGTAAATATTATCCAGTTTTGCAGGCATCATGCCCGTTTGCGGGTCGGGACGGTAGGTATAAAAGGCAATTCCCCAGGTACAAGTAAAATCCCGGATCGCATCTTGTTGCAGAATTTCTCCCGTCTCGCCATCGAGGATATAACGCCCCACATAACTGATATCCATCTCCTCGCTAATCATCCCATGCACGCGATCTGGAATAGGTTCAGAAGTGTTAGCAAATCGATCGTAATTGCGTACCCATTCAGCACCCTCCCAAGCACAGACATGACCGATGTGAAGAACGATCCGATTGTCTGGATTTTCATAATCTTCCAAAAAGTGAATTGCTTCGCGAGGAATGACTACTTTTCGCGCTTTTACCTTCACTTGTGGCTCTCGTTTTGCTGGATTCGGATCGCATTTGAGATCGGCGCGACGGATGATATAAAGTACCGTATCGGGAAGTTGTGGAGTTGTCAGTAGAGCGCGCAAAAATCGTTCCAAACCAGGGCTTTTTGGCAAGGGATTGTTGATAATTTGTCCTAAGCCAAACTGGAAGGCTGTATCCATTAACAGCACATATTTTTCTGTCACTCCAATCTGGTGCATGGTTTGGGAAATCTTCATCGGCGAACCATTTTCTTGAACAATATTCCATCGTTCCAGGTCGTTCTTACCATCCCAGGAAATAAGGTAGACAAAATCATCCATTTTGGCGAAGATTTTGGCCAACCAACTAATAGGGCAAAGCAACAACTGCCACAGCCATTGGAAGAATTCGCTCCAAAATCCCTTCTGAATTTTATCGGCTTCCAGAAACTCGGCAAACCAGCCGAAGATACTGTCGATCGGGCGCAGCAGTTTGCCTGGAGTTAAGGGACAAGGGATACTTTTGAGGATGGTTGCCAGGGATTTACCGTAATTGACTGTAAAGGCAACGGGGCGATCGCGTCCTTTCTCGTCCTTTGCCCAAGGATCGAAATAGGGGTGGGCCGAACTCATTACCGGATTGAAAATAAACTTCAAGGGCGTTTTGGCTTCCGGACGCCACTCTTGGTTGGAACCCATTGGGGTTACTACTTCCAGACTTACCGGATCGACTTCGTAGGGACGACCGCCATCCCAACAGATCAGCAAGCGATCGCTCTCATCCGGTGCAAATCTCATCGGCAGAAATGCCGTATTTAACTGGTTCCGCAGTCCCAGGGATGTCGAGAACCGTCCCATCCCGTGATTGTTAAACTGATACTTTTGGTACTGCGTGCCCAGTTTTGTGGCATCGTCTGCATAGTAACAAGGGGGCTTGACCAGTTTTGAAGACAACCGCACTTCACCAGGTCGATCGAAGTCCAGGCGGTAAATCGTGCCATCCCCATTGACAATTGAATCGCCATCTCCATACGGAAGATTTGAGTTAACCGAACCGTTGGGGGCGGCAATAAAGACGTGACCTTGCAAGTCGTTGGGCAATTCTCCCCAAATTTTTTTCAGTTGGATGTTGTTGAATTCCTCGCGGGTGGATGTCATCACCGATTCGGGAACGGGGGGCGAACAGGTCGCATCGTTAGATTTAGTAAATTGATTTTGAGTGGGCATCATTTTGCGTTTGGATATGATATTTGAGAATGATTCATAACTTAAGCAAAGAAACCTGGTTTCTCGGAAAAATCGTTGTTTGAAAAATTAGATAACTAGATAGCAACCTGGTTTCTCAAATCGTCGCGATTAATCCTAATTATTGTGGGAATTGAGGATAAATTTCCTCATCGAACAGTTTCTGAATTCGGGTTTGGATTTCTGGTCGATGGGGAGCAATTCGATCCACCAATGGTTGAAAATCCTCCCGCACTGGAATGGAGTAGTTACTATTGCGAGGTGCCATTTCTGGCAACCAAACTGTATGGGTACTGAAAGCAAAACTGAGTAGGGAATGAGCGAGTTTGCACACTGGCCCTTTATGGAGTTCGTTAGCATTAAAAATCCAGATTTCGCTCTTACCAGATTTTAGGCGGTTGCAAGGATCGGGGTTGTAGTTGACGGTACAAACTATGTAACCATCGGTGGAATCCCCCTTCCCTTGGTGGCGAGGTACGAACTGTATCGAATTGGCAAAGTATCCGGGCGGGAACTGGTAGTTATCGAGCAGTTCCATTTTGTGGGTATCCAGTCGGGAAATTGCTGCCCGTTTGCCATGAGCGCTAATTTCCCGCATGATATCGGCAGGAATTTCCCGATACTTGTAATCTTTGTACAAATCGTAAATAAAATCCGAGAGCAAATCCTTCCAAGCGCCGTAAGAGTTCAAGTAAATATTGTCAAAAGTTTGAGGAGGCAACCACTCATCATTTTGTTTGGTGTCGCTGTACGTACACAGTCCGGTTGCCCAAGTGTAATCGAGATTGTAAGTTAATCGAGGTTCCGCCAGCAATTTGCCCGTTTTGCCATCAATCTCGTAGCGTCCCACTTGATTGATATCCATGCCATCCACCAACATCCCCAAGGGAGGACGGGGGTTATCTGTTAAGGGGAAATCGGTTGGGCGCATCCACTCAGCCACATCCCAAGCACAAGCATGGAGCGCATAGAGAGTAATTTTATCTTCGGGATTTTCATAGTCAACCACAAAGTGAAATCCTTCGCGGGGGATAACCAGTTTTTGAGCGACTACTGTTTTTTCTTGGGATTGGTTGTTGGCTGGACGCTCTCCTTCTTTGAGCGCAGCGCGAGGGATAATATAGATGCTGCTGTAGGGCAATTGTGGATAGTCGAGTAGCTTTCTAACTGACCGATCGAACTTTTTATTTTTGAGGGTAACCAGTTGAGCCAGTCCGATTTTCAAGGAAGTGTCCATCAGCACGACATAATCTTGGGTAACGCCAATTTGGTGAATGGTTTGTTGGATGGTAACTGGCGTTCCATCGGGGTTAATTAGCTTCCAGCGCTCGAAATCTCCTTGACCATCCCACCGAATCAAATAAGTGAGGTTGGGAATATTGATTAAGTCTCCCAGAAATTGCAAACCTAAGTTGAGTAATTGTATAAAATCTTGCAATTCTACTTGTAAGTTCTCCAACCGATCGACTGAATGAATTTCGTCAATTATAAGTTGTTTTATTTCGCGACTAAAATTTTTTAAATCTCGGTGACTGGCAGTTAGCACTAAGTCGTTTTCTAACAACAGCTTACTTGAGATGGCGGTGCGGGAAAATTTATGGATTAGTTTGAGAATTGGCAGTTTTTGTTCCCATTTATTGATGCAAGCGATCGCGCCTTCTATGAATTGCAAAAGGCTTTTCAGATTTTGCAAAAATTCTCTCAAGTTGGCAGCAATTTTTTCCACCTCTTTTTCTGCCTCGTACTCAAAAATCGGCGCAAGCATTGTCTTGAATGTCTTGCTATAATTCACTGTAAAAGTGACTGGTTTAGCTCGATCGTTTTCGTCCTTTGCTCGCGGATCGAAGTAAGGATGAGCCGTAGTCATAATCAACCCAAAAGGCAACCTCAACTCCATTTGGGGAATCCATTCTTTGTTCCATCCAACCGCCGTCACAACTTCTAGGGAAACCGGATCGATTTCGTAGGGACGACCGGCATCTAAAGTCACCAGTATACGGGTATTTTCCCCTGGAAATTTCATCGGCAACCATGCAGTATTCACCACGTTGCGAACTCCCAGCCATTCAGATAGTCGCGCCACGCCCAAGTTGAAAAAATGAAATTGCTCAAATTCTGGGTTTTGGTTGTTTTCTTTGCTATTAAAGATAGCGCGATCGGCTACTTGAGAAGGCGTTCCGGCAATTTTTGTACTTAACCATACTTTACCGGGAGTGGGCTGTCGATCGTCGCGGTCCACCTTTTTCTGAAAATCCAATCGGAATATCATGCCATCGCCATTAATCACTGGTGAACCGTCAATAGAGGGCAGAACAAGTGGAGTTCCTGCTAATGGTTTAGAGTCAGCAAAGCCTGCAGAAGCTAATAAGAACAGGTGACCTTGTAAATCCTCTGGTAATTTTCCTTCAATTACTTCGAGTTCGCTCGCATTCAGCTCTTGCCTGCATGCGGTTAGGATGGCAGATGGAAAGTTCTGCCCAACAGATTCGCCCATTTTCATACCTAGGATTAATTTATGGTTATATTGTACTTTATTGTGAGTTGAAAATTAATTTTTATATCGGCTGCTAAAGGTTTGTAGTGAGGACTTTAGTCCTCTAAATTTGCTAACTTAAAGGGACATGACTGACTATCTCGATCGCGAGTAATCGACCGGAGATGATATAACAACAGAATTTCAAGCAATCTCAAGTTAACTACCGATCGCCCCTCCTAGCAGATTAATAGACTTAACATCACAAAGATTATGCTAGAATCCATCAATACGCAGTCGTAGGTTGGGCACGGGCCGAGAAGAGCAATCTTCTTGCAGTCTAGGGGAGGTTGTAGGTCAGCCACCATTTGGGTCTTCCCAGTTGAAAGCCACCCTGCAACATGAGCCTGGAATCTGCAACCGCAGCCGAGTGCGGCAGATAGGTTGGGAGTGTCGCGCTAGAATAAGCAGTACGAGTTAACTCTCGAACACAAACGCTCGTTGTGCGAGCGTGACCTCGAAACGGGCACATAGCAGCAGGTGATGGGAATAAATCATGTTTGAACGCTTCACAGAAAAAGCAATAAAAGTAATCATGTTGGCCCAGGAAGAAGCTCGCCGCCTGGGTCACAACTTCGTAGGGACAGAACAGATCCTCCTGGGTCTGATCGGTGAAGGAACCGGGGTGGCAGCTAAAGTCCTCAAATCAATGGGCGTCAACCTGAAAGACGCTCGGATTGAAGTGGAAAAAATCATCGGGCGCGGTTCCGGCTTCGTAGCAGTCGAAATTCCGTTCACCCCTCGCGCCAAGCGGGTTCTAGAACTATCCCTAGAAGAAGCTCGCCAACTCGGACACAACTACATCGGTACCGAACACCTGCTGCTGGGCCTGATCCGCGAAGGTGAAGGAGTAGCGGCCAGAGTCTTGGAAAACCTGGGAGTAGACTTGTCGAAAGTCCGCACCCAAGTGATTCGGATGCTGGGAGAAACCGCAGAAGTCGCAGCGACTGGCGGCGGTGCCCGCACCAAAACCCCAACCCTCGATGAATTCGGCGCCAACCTGACTCAAATGGCGGTCGATGGCAAACTAGACCCAGTAGTCGGACGCCAAAAAGAAATCGAACGGGTAATTCAAATCCTCGGTCGCCGCACCAAAAATAACCCGGTACTCATCGGCGAACCCGGAGTCGGCAAAACGGCGATCGCCGAAGGCCTAGCCCAACGCATCGCTAACAACGACATCCCAGACATCCTCGAAGAAAAGCGCGTTGTTACCCTCGACATCGGCTTGCTCGTTGCCGGTACCAAATACCGGGGCGAATTTGAGGAACGCCTCAAAAAAATCATGGACGAAATCCGCACAGCGGGTAACGTGATTTTGGTGATTGACGAAGTGCACACTTTGATCGGTGCAGGTGCGGCTGAAGGGGCGATCGACGCAGCGAACATTCTCAAGCCGGCTTTGGCTAGAGGCGAGCTCCAGTGTATCGGTGCTACGACCCTCGACGAGTACCGCAAGCACATCGAGCGCGATGCAGCCCTAGAACGGCGCTTCCAGCCCGTTATGGTCGGTGAACCCACCGTTGACGAGACGATCGAGATTCTCTTCGGTCTGCGGGAACGCTACGAACAGCACCACAAGCTGAAAATCTTGGACACGGCCCTGGAAGCCGCAGCCAAACTCTCGCATCGTTACATCTCCGATCGCTTCCTCCCAGACAAAGCAATTGACTTGGTAGACGAAGCTGGTTCGAGAGTTCGCCTGATCAACTCCCAACTGCCCCCCGCAGCCAAAGAACTTGACAAAGAACTGCGCCAAGTCCTCAAAGATAAAGACGAAGCGGTGCGTTCTCAAGACTTTGACAAAGCCGGCGAATTGCGCGATCGGGAAATGACCATCAAAGCCGAAATTCGCGCAATTTCTCAAGCCAAAAAAACCGACTCGGCCCGCACTGGCGAAACCGACCCATCGCCAGTAGTCACCGAAGAAGATATCGCTCAAATCGTGGCAAGCTGGACGGGCGTCCCGGTCAACAAACTGACCGAATCCGAATCCGAAAAGCTGCTGCACATGGAAGATACCTTGCACCAGCGCTTGATCGGCCAGGAAGAAGCAGTGAAAGCCGTTTCCCGCGCCATCCGTCGCGCTCGCGTTGGCTTGAAAAATCCCAATCGCCCGATCGCCAGTTTCATCTTCTCCGGGCCCACAGGCGTCGGCAAAACCGAACTCACCAAAGCCCTAGCCGGCTACTTCTTCGGTTCGGAAGATGCGATGATTCGGCTGGATATGTCGGAGTACATGGAACGGCACACCGTCTCCAAACTCATCGGTTCCCCTCCGGGCTACGTCGGCTACAACGA
Source organism: Microcoleus sp. Pol12B4 (assembly GCF_036701385.1). Lineage (NCBI taxonomy): Bacteria > Bacillati > Cyanobacteriota > Cyanophyceae > Oscillatoriales > Microcoleaceae > Microcoleus > Microcoleus sp. Pol12B4. The sequence goes on from NZ_JAUBQR010000044.1 coordinate 13,186, forward strand.
AGGCGGCCAACTCACAGAAGCAGTCCGCCGCCGTCCTTACACCGTCGTGCTGTTCGACGAAATCGAAAAAGCCCACCCCGATGTCTTCAATATGCTGTTGCAAATATTGGAAGACGGCCGCTTAACAGATGCCAAAGGTCGCACCGTGGACTTCAAAAACACGCTGCTAATTATGACCTCAAACATCGGTTCTAAGGTGATTGAAAAAGGTGGCGGCGGTCTCGGTTTCGAGTTCAGCGACAACCAAGCCGATGCTAATTACAACCGCATTCGTTCTTTGGTTAACGAAGAGCTCAAAAACTACTTCCGCCCCGAATTCCTCAACCGACTGGACGAAATTATCGTCTTCCGCCAGTTGAACAAGGAAGAAGTCAAGGAAATTGCAGTCATCATGCTCAAAGAAGTGTTCGGTCGTTTGACAGAACAGGGAATCACCCTGGAAGTGACCGAAAAATTCAAAGAACGGCTGGTAGAAGAAGGCTACAACCCCAGCTACGGAGCCCGACCCCTGCGCCGCGCCATTATGCGCTTGCTGGAAGACAGCTTGGCTGAGGAAATCCTTTCTGGCCGCATCAAAGACGGCGACACCGCTGTTGTGGATGTGGGCGAGGACGGAATTGTTAAGGTGCTGCAAGGTCAAAAGCGGGAATTGCTGCCCCAAGGCGCTGAGTAAGTTTGAGTTGTGTGCGATCGCGAGTTAAGTTTGGAAATAACCAATCTCGTAATCGCAAACAACTCAAAATCCTCACATAAAAAAGGTAGAGAATTTAAATTCTCTGCCTTTTTTATGAGTTAATATCAACAGGAGACTTATTGCATAAATCTTTGATTGATAGGGGAAACCGCAGATGCAACACAGATGCTTTTCAAGGTTGCTTGCAAATGCCTGCACTTCACGTCTAGTAATTAACAGCGACATACTTCAATGGTAAGCTGTACTGCATTTAAATTGTATATTTTGGGCAGGTTCGCGTGTGCAGCCCGCTCATGATTTGATAATTTGTAGAGATGCAATTTAAATGCTGAGCGAGCTTAATTAGATAATTAGTGGCAACTATTTAGCGAGGACTTTCATGACATCTGAAAAAAAGAATTTGGGTACAGAAGTAGCAGAAAATCCGCCTGAAAGCTGGTGGCAGAAAGCGTGGAAGTCACAGCGAGAAAATCTTCAGATAGTGATTATTGCTTTGAGTTTAGCAATAGTGATTCGAGCCTTGGTCGCCGAACCGCGCTACATACCCTCAGATTCTATGGTACCCACTCTGCACGTGGGCGATCGGGTCGTAGTCGAAAAAATCTCCTACTACCTCGATCCTCCAAAAACTGGCGACATCGTAGTATTTGCCCCTCCCGCAAAGTTGCAAGAACAAGGCTTTACCCAAGACCAAGCATTCATCAAGCGGGTAATTGGCTTACCGGGTCAAACCGTCGCCGTTAAAAAAGGTTTAGTTTATCTCAACGATAAACCCCTCGACGAAAAATATATTGCTGAACCTCCTAAATACCAGTGGGGGCCTTATCGCGTCCCAGAAAATGAATACTTTGTGATGGGAGACAACCGCAACAACAGCAACGACTCCAGCAGGTGGGGATTTTTACCTAAGCAGAACATCATCGGCCGCGCTATAGTGCGGTTTTGGCCTCTAGAACGCATCGGTCAAGTTTGAAGTCAGTTGACAGTTGACTGTTGTCATCGCCAGCTCAATGCCCAATGCCCATCCCTTATGCTGTACGGAAATTTCTACTTATTCTTGCGCCTTAAGGGGTAGGGACTTCCTCCGGCAACTGATAAAATAGTAGAAAAAGCAGCGGGATTTCTCGCCTAGATCAAAATTAGTAGAATATTAAAAAATTAGGAAAGCTATGGGATTTTTTGATTCAGAAATTGTTCAGCAAGAAGCCAAGCTGTTGTTTGAAGACTATCAATCTCTCATCAAACTAGGTGGCAATTACGGAAAATTCGATCGCGAAGGCAAGAAAATGTTCATCGCTCAGATGGAATCAATGATGGAGCGCTACCGTATTTTTATGAAGCGCTTTGAGCTGTCGGAGGACTTCATGGCTCAGATGACTGTAGAGCAGTTAAAAACACAGCTCAATCAATTTGGCATCACGCCCCAGCAGATGTTTGAGCAAATGAACTCAACCCTGGAGCGGATGAAATCTGAGCTGGAAAAACAATCCTAGTGAGCAGAAGGAAGAAGGAAGAAGGAAAAAAAAGAAAGTATTCCCAATGCCCAATGCCCAATGCCCAATAACTAATGACTGATAATTAAGGCCGCTCAAAAGATGAAGCAGGTTTGAAACTTTCTGCGGGAACGCCTTCCAACGCTTGGCTCATAAAATCGCGCCAAACAGGGGCGACAATAGTACCGCCAGTAGCACCGTAGCTCATCGGTCTATAATTGTCGTTGCCCATCCAAACAGCCACCGACAACTGCGGCACGTAACCCACAAACCAGATATCCCGTTCTGAGGAAGTTGTACCAGTTTTCCCAGCAGCCGGCCGGCCAAGTTGAGCAGCCCTTGCTGTTCCGTTGTTAATTACCCCTTGCAGGGCGCTGTTGACAGATGCCGCCGCCCAGGAATTGAGAACTAATTTGGGTTTGGGCGTATTGTCGAGCAAGACGTTGCCACTGCTGTCAGTGACTTGCACGATAAACGTGGTGTCAGAATGCCAGCCGTTGTTGGCGAAGGTAGCAAAAGCTCCGGCCATTTCTAAAGGAGTTAGGTCAACGGCACCCAAGGGCAAAGAAATCACCGGTTCCATCGGACTTCTGATGCCGAGCACGCGGCAAATCTCAATCACTTTATTCAATCCGACTTCTTGGCCAAGCTTGACGGCGGGAATGTTCAGAGATACTTCCAAAGCTCTGCGGATGCTGACGGCACCGGAGAAGCCGCCGCCGTAGTTTTGAGGGTAGTAGTAGCCGTCGCCGTCGCGGTAGCCGACAGGGGAGTCGTATACAACTGAATCGGGGCTGTATTTGCCGCTAGCAAAGGCAGCGTAGTAGATAAAAGGTTTAAAAGAAGATCCGGGCTGACGGCGTGCTTGAATGGCGCGGTTGAACTGACTCTTTTCGTAATCGACGCCGCCAACCATTGCTTTGACGAAGTGGGTGCGGGGATCGACGGCGGCTAGGGCAATTTGACCTTCCTCGCGATCGTAAAACAGCCCTTGGTAGTAAAGCCGATTGTGCCACGCTTTGACTGTTTCTTCGGCTATGCGCTGCATTTTGAGGTCGATCGTGGTTTGAACGCGCATTCCTCCCTTAACCACGGCATCTCGCCCGAAACGCCTCGTTAGTTCCTGGACTACGGCTTGTGTTACGTAAGGAACTTGAGAGCCACCAAAAGAGGTAATTTTGCCTAGCTTAATTTTTTCCTGGCGGGCAGCAGTCTCTTGGGCCGGCGTAATCCATTTAAGATCCTTCATGCGGCCTAAAACGATTATTTGCCGCTCTTTTGCCAACTTGTAATTGACGAAAGGACTGTATTCTTCGGGGGCAGAAATTAAGCCAGCCAGCATCGCTGCTTCTGCAAGAGTCAAATTACTTGCTGATTTGTTGAAATAGCTTCGAGAGGCTGTCTCTACGCCGTACAAGTTGTGACCTAAGTAGATTTGATTCAGGTATAGTTGCAGAATTTGGTCTTTGTTGAGAATTTGCTCCAAGCGGATAGACATTACCGCTTCAGCTACCTTGCGACTAAATTTTGACTGGGGAGAAAGAAACAAGTTTTTGACTAGCTGCATAGTCATAGTCGAGCCGCCTTCAACGGTTCTACCTTTCTCTAGGTTGACTATCAGAGCTCGGGCTATCCCGCCGGGGTTGATGCCTTTGTGGGTGAAAAAGTTGCTATCTTCGATCGCCAGAACGGCTCGTTTCAGGTTCGGGGAGATTTGGTCAAGGGGTACGACATCCCGGTTGGCTTCGTCGTGGATGCTGGCTAGCGGCTTGCCGTTGATGTCGTAAATGTGGGTAGTTTCTGTGGGAGAGTAGGTTTGCAAGATCCGAACATCTGGCAAATTGCGGAAGCTGATCGCTAAGCCAACCAGTCCACCAGCGACTACGGAACTGGCAAGCATTGTCATGCTGAGTATGGTTCCGGCGGTCACTTTACTGACTGACTGAACAAACTCGAATACGGGGGCTGAGTTTTCCGTGTTATTGCGGACTGCGTTGGTTGACACGTGGATTTCACTTCCTCACTCGATTTGGGGTTTAAGACTTTTAATTTTAGATGCGAAACCTAGAGACTGTCAGTCGATTTTAGATTTTAGATTTTAGATTTATTTCACAGATGAATCTGGGAGTTTGAACAAGAGTCTAAAATTTGGGGATCTCCACGACTGTTGTCGGGGGCTGGTATCCGTTTTTGGGCGGGGTCAGCTAATGAAAGCCGGTCAGCTTTGGGATTATAGTAGCTTGATAGTTATGTTTTTATGCGTCAACCAGTGAGTGTAACTAATTCTGCTGCACTTTGGCAAAATAATATGATGGACGATCGCTCCCCGATGATAACTCCTAACCTTTCAGCGCTTTACCGCGGCGTCAGCGAGATTTTTCCAGATCGACCTGATTCTAGCAACCCTGACGAAAATTTAGCCCAACTGCTGGCAAAAGTCGATCGACCTTTGCGAGTCAAACTGGGAATCGACGCCACAGGGACCGACATTCACTTGGGACACAGCATTTGCTTCCGCAAGTTGAGAACTTTTCAGGATGCTGGTCACACAGCGGTACTGGTCATCGGAGATTTTACCGCAAGAATTGGCGATCCGACAGGGAAGTCGGAGACGCGCAGCCAGTTGACAGCCGAACAAGTGGCGGAAAATGCCAAGACTTATTTAGACCAAGTGCGTCCGATTCTAGATTTTGACACACCCGGACGTTTGGAAATTCGCTACAACTCCGAGTGGTTGTCGAAATTGGACTTGGCGAAGATTTTGGAACTGCTGAGGACGATGACGGTCCAGCAGATGCTTGCTAAAGAGGGATTTGATAACAGGATGCAGCAGGAAAATGCGATTTATCTGCATGAGTTTCTGTATCCACTAATGCAGGGTTACGACTCGGTGGCTTTGGAAGCTGATCTTGAGTTGGGGGGAACTGACCAAAAGTTTAATATTGCAGTGGGGAGAGATTTGCAGCGGCATTTTGGGATGAAACCGCAGTTTGGTTTGCTGATGCCGATTTTGATCGGGACTGACGGGGTGCAGAAGATGTCGAAGTCTTTGAACAATTATGTGGGTTTGTCGGAAGACCCGCTGACGATGTATTCTAAGTTGGAGAAAATTGCTGATAGTTCGATCGCCCAGTATTTTGAACTATTGACAGATTTGCCACTTGATGAATTACCAGAAAATCCGCGAGAAAAACAGAAACTTTTGGCTTTGGATGTGGTGCGCCAGTATCGCGGTTCGGAAGCAGCGGAACGCGCGCAACAAGATGCAATTGCGCTGGTTAAAGGTGCTGCAGGACAAGCTGATGCTGTGCCCGAGTTTTCTTTGGCAAGTGTGCAGTTTCCGGCTAAGTTGTTTTATATTCTGAGTGCTAGCGGGCTTTGTAAAAGCAGCGGTGATGCGCGGAAGTTGATGCAGGGCGGTGGGGTGAAGTTGGAGGGCGATCGGGTTTCTGATGTTAATCTTACTTTTGAATCACCTGCTGATTTATGCGGTAAGGTTTTGCAGGTTGGGAAGAATAAGTTTGTGCGATTGGTGTCTTGAATCTCTTTTTTAACCGCAGATGAATACTGAAGATGAACGCTGATGAACGCTGATAATCGAATTATTGTTGCTTTGGATGTTTCGAGTCAAGAAGAGGCGATCGCACTTCTGGACAAACTGCCTGATGTATCTTTCTGGAAAGTAGGTTTGGAACTGTTTGTGAGTTCCGGACCGGGGATTTTGGAAATTTTAAAACAGCGGGAAAAGCGGATTTTTCTCGATTTGAAGTTTCACGATATCCCGAATACTGTGGCTGGTGCTTGTCGTGCTGCTGCTAAGTATAATGTGGATTTATTAACTATCCATTCTACTTGTGGTAAGGATGCTTTGAAAGCGGCACAGTTGGCTTTGACTGAAGGGGCGGCGGCTGTGGATAAACCGAGTCCTAAGTTGATTGCAATTACGCTGTTGACGAGTTTGAATTCGCGACAGTTGGCTTTTGAGTTGAAAATACCTTTGGAGTTGCCGGAATTTGCTTTGCACATGGCATTGTTGGCTAAGGAAACGGGTTTAGCTGGTGCTGTTTGTTCTCCGCAAGAGGTGGAACAGTTAAGAATGAGTTGCGGGGATGATTTTGTGTTAGTTTGTCCCGGTGTGCGTCCGAAATGGGCCGATGGAGGCGATCAAAAGCGATCGATGACTCCGAAGGCGGCTTTGAAAGCTGGTGCGGATTATCTGGTGATTGGGCGGCCAATTACTGCTTCGGACGATCCGGCGGCGGCTTTTGCACGTATTTGTGAAGAGATTGAATAACAATATGAAGGTTTTTTAAAGCGCAGGTAAATACAGATGAACACAGATAAAATTTCATCAGCGTTGATCTGTGTTTATCTGCTAATATCTGCGGTAGAAACTCCGACTTTGGCAGTTAATTTGATAACAAATCATGCTAACCCTATGAATGCCAGTCGGTATGATTTGTTAGTGAGAGCGCCCGGTCCCGCTGATTTAGAAACTTTGGTCGATCGCCTGTTGCAAGATTTGCCTAGTTATGCTAATCGCGTAATTGTGCGATCGCACTTTTCTCCTAACACTAACACACCGCCCGGTTACGCGCTGCCTCAAATAATTTTAGCGGGCCGCCCGGAGTTTGAACCGTTACCTTTAAATTTTGAAGATGCACTTCCTGAAAATGCCATTCAAGTTTTCATTACTACTTTGGAACGGCACTATCGCGGGGAAAAACCAGTCGAGATAGAGCAATATCATTGGTTATTTTTCACTGAAACTGAGAACGGCTGGGAGTTAGTAAAAATTGTTTCTAGGTATGGTACGGTGGCGGAGGTGCGTCCTTTCTTCGGACAGGATAGTGAAAGCGAAATTGCTGAGGCTATTCGTTTGTGGTTGCGCGATTGTCAGGCAAAAAATAAGTTGTCTCGCAACTAAATTGTATTTTTTGGGCGGGCGAGACACCCAACCCCTACTCCCCACATGAAGTAATTTTTATTGTGGAACAGGCAAGATGCCTGTTCCTGACAGAAAATAATTTTATTGTGGAACAGGTCTCTTGCGGTTGGTTGTTGGTTGGGCTCTAATTAACAGTCGGGATTGGAGCGGCTTCATGTCTTTTGTTAGTTCTAACCCTTGGGTTGGAGTGCCGATGGTTGTAGGACTTATACCTGTGTCATTAGTTGTATCTCTTTTTTAAATAACACCTTTTTTTATAATATCTAGTATAATGTCCGCTGTTAATAAATCACGAGGTGGAAATAGATAAGTTGGAAATTCCGAAGATGTTTGACCTTCTAAATTAGGAAATACTCAATTCTAAATCAAAGGATAACCCGTCAAAAGTACATTGTGACCTAAGAATTTATCTTCATGATGCTCAGTATTTCAGCGTTTCCTTAACTCCGAGTTTGCTTGGCTCAAAGATAGAGACCATTCGACAGAATTTATGGAATACTGTGTAATACTCTTCCCCCCTATCAAGATCGTGCCAAAATCTTTGGCTGTGCATTGCTTCTCTTGCATAATAGCCAAATGTGTACAGTGCAATTTCCTTTTTCATTATACCAGACATAATCATAAAGTAAATCTCTTCCAAAAAGCAGATAAATACCTCTTTTTCCTGTTTTGTGACTAATATGCTGCTAGAGCTATCATGCAAAAGCTCACAGACTTTCTGGATTGACTCGTTCTCATCGAATCTTTTGCTCATCTCATGAAACTTCTCATATCTACTTATCCTATTGAGCTCTACGAACTCAAGAATGCCTTTCACAAAAGCTAGGATTCCTATTAGTCCACCAATAGCTTCAATAAAGTTTGTCATGATTATATATCAAGCGGGAAGAGATGATAATTATTCCCTATTATACTGATGATCGGCTGATCGGCAAAAAAGTCATGTTGGGGTTCACAGTATTTATACTTGTAGTAAAAGTAACACGCTCCCCATCTTGCGGGCGGGCGAGACGCCCAACCCGTACTCCCCACATGAAATAATTTTATTGTGGAACAGGCATCTTGCCTGTTCCTGACAGATGTCTCAGAAAATCCACGAATTTTCGGTTGAGGGATTTACCGTGGGGGGTGGGTTTACGAGATTATCTGTTTTAGGCAATTATTGTTCGTGAAACCCGCCCACACAAAGCACAAACAAAAAAATATTAGAATTGCTATTTTAATTCATCCAATTTAGCCTTGATAGCTTGCATATCTTGCCACATAAACCATTTCGGAGTTTCCGGTTCGCGGGAGGGGTTTCGCAGCAAGTAAGACGGGTGAAAAATTGGCATACACAAACGATTTTCCCATTCAATCCATTGACCTCGGATTTTACTAATGGGCCGCTTGTCGCTTAGCAAACCTTTGAGGGCTGTTGCACCAGTTAATAAAATAATTTTGGGGTTTAAGATGCGGATTTGTTCGAGCAAGTAGGGTTTACAGGCTTCGATTTCTTTTGCTGTTGGAGGGCGGTTGTTGGGAGGGCGACATTTGATGACGTTGGCAATGAATACGTCGGTTTCTGCACTCAATCCCACGGATTCTAAAATCTTATCTAACAGTTTGCCCGATCGCCCGACGAAGGGCAATCCGGTTTCGTCTTCGTTTTGTCCGGGCGCTTCTCCCACAATCAAAATTGAGGCTTGAGGATTGCCGCGCCCGATGACAGCGTGAGTGCGGCTGTTGCCCAATTCGCAGCGGTAGCAGCGGTTGCAGTGCTCGCCGATTTGTTCCATATTTTGATAAGTGCCGGGAGGAATAGGAATTTTGGCATTTGCTGGTATTGAGTCTGTTTGGAAAGTGGCACTTTGATTGTTGTCAAAAAGGCTGAGTTGCAAGTCGCTGGACATAAATTTTACAATTAGGGAGATATTTTGGAGTCTAGAGTTTATAGTTTAGATCGGGTTTGGTGATTTGAGATTGGCTAGATGTTTGTATGGGATGCTGTCGATCGCATAATCTCCAATTAACACTGGCACAATCTCCAATTGTTTGGTTGAGCTCGTACAGGCAAAAATATGTTCTCTAACCCGTTTTTTGACGATCGCGCCGATGCAGGCGAAAAACTGGCCGAGGCAGTGGTGGACGAGTTCGGCAAGTTGAGTTTAATGACACAGCAGGCGGTGAAACCGATTGTTTACGCCTTGCCGCGCGGGGGTTTGCCCGTTGCTGTGCCGATTGCGCGTCGCTTGGGCTGTCCTTTGGATGTGGTTGTTGCCAAGAAAATTACTCGCCCAGATAATTTAGAATTGGCGATCGGGGCTGCAACTGCTGATGGTCACGTCCTCTGGGAAAAGCAAAAGCAGCACAATTTACGCTTGCAAAAATCAGCATTGCCCCTGGCTCAAAATAATGCTCAATCTCTGCTGGCAGATTTGTCTCGTGGACGCCCAAATATCAGCGCGGCTGGGGCTTTGGCAATTTTGGTAGATGACGGCATTGCTACGGGGATGACGATGGCTGTGGCGGCTAAGGCTTTGGAGTCGCAGCAACCGCTGGCTTTGTGGATTTGCGCGCCTGTCGCCCCGGCAGATTTGATGGGATTTTTGGCCCAGATGGGCGATAAGTTGATCGTTCTGGAGACTCCTCACCCTTTTTACAGTGTCAGTCGCTTTTATGGGCAATTTCCGCAGGTTGAGACGGCGGAGGCTTTAAGGTGTTTGCAGCAACAAACTGAATGGCGATCGTAGGTTAAGCTAGAAGGCTAAATCTAAAAGCTCGATCGCTAACACATGAGACCTTGGCAATATTGGTTGGACACTTTGATTCTGTCTACTCAGCACAATCCGCCTCGCTTTGTTGAGTTGGTGATGTTGACTTTGGCGATGATTTTGCTCGGGCTGTGGAGTGTAACATTGCAGTGGCAGTATTTAACGCTGTCTCTGAGTTATATAATTGGTTCGTCTTTTTCAATTTTGGTGCGGGAATCTATCGGCCCACGGCCTCAATTTCAACTAACTCATCTGACAGCATTGTTGTTATTAATTATCAGTTTTTATAGTTTTGCTGAACTGATTAGATAGTTAAGGCAGTTTTGAGTTTTGAGTTTTGAATGGTAAGTGCTGGTTTTATACCCAGTTCGCCTTAAATATGCTCTTGATTTCTTAGCCACTCTGAGTTCGGACGAGAAGCAAGTGTAGTAGCGATTGAAATCGTCTAGTCTTCTCTACAGTCTCTACGGCTGATTGGATTGATGTAAAATTATGCGGTTGCCCGCAGGATCGAAGGCATAGATTTCTAGACCGTGAGAAGCTTTGATAATTTCTCCGTTGGGCGGATAACCTAAAGCCCAAATTCTGGCGATCGCAGTTTCGATATCGCTGACTTCCAAACACAGACTCATGCCTGTTTTTGCTCGATTTGCAAATTCCGATTTGTGGGAACCTTTGGGTTTGAATATACCGAGTCTTAAGCCTGGGAGTTGAAATTCCGCATAAGTATTGGGAATATAAGGGTTTGGCTCTATGTCGAGAAATTTTGTGTAAAATTTAACAAGAACTTCCTTATCAAGGTCTGCTAAAGTCACTAGGGCGGCGCTGTATTGGAAACTCATATAAATTGGTAATGGGGAATTGGTAATGGGAAATTAATAATATTATAACTTTCTATCTATTTAAAATCCTCCAATTCGTCCGACTATTTGGATTTTACCTTGTCGATCGCTTTTGAGAATCACAGCTTCGCCACTTTGCGGTACAATATCAGTGATAGCGGTAATATTTACTTGATGCGTTACCATAATAATTGCGCCTTTTGTGTTGCTATTATTAACAATTAATTGGCGAATTTCTGCTGTTTGTCTGGCTTCTTTGCTGCTGTCGCTAAAGAACGAGTTCAGCGCTGGGAACGGTTCGACTTTGCCTAAATTTATCAGTTTAGCTGTTTCCAAACACCGACACCACTGACTCGATAAAACTCTGGTCACTTTGATGTTGCGGTTGCGAAATTCGGTTCCAATTTGCTTGGCTTGGGTTCTTCCCTGTGCTGACAAATTGCGCTGGGTGGAACAGTCGCCCAACTTAAAGTTAGCAGGATCTCCCGTACCAGGGGCGATCGCGTGTCGCATTGCTACAACCAACCCTGTCTCCTCCCGCTGCAACAATTGCCACGCTGCTTGAGTTTGCGCGTTGGTTGCTGCGTTAGAACTTGCAGTTGCAGTAATTAAGCCGATCGACAATACTAAAGCTAGCGATCCGAAAAACCATTTCCAGTTGAGGTCAATTCGCGCAGCCATTGGTACAGAAGTTAGGAATTAACTTATCATATTATAATACAACAAATATTGCTCTATGGAACTCACCAATTTTATTGCTCTGTCTGTCATTATTGCCCTCGTGCTGGGGATTGGGTTTGGAACAATGACTTGGGCTTACTTCGGCAAGGGCAGCATTTCTGTACTCTTTAAAGAACCTATTTTAACTTACCCAGAATTTCCAGATACCGACAGTGGCAGTAAAGCTTCCGTTTATTTTCAACAAGGAATTGAGGCTTATCAGTCAGGAAAGTACCGCAAAGCAAAAGATAAATTTACCAGCGCTTTAGAACAACTTTCAACTTTGGCAGAAGCTTACCACAATCGTGCCTTGGCTTTTGCAAATTTGCGATCGGATGACGAGGCTGTTGCAGATTTGATCCGTGCCAGCGAATTATACCAACAGCAGGGGGCGGGATTTGCGATCGACACGATTAAACAAAATCTTGCAGCCTTGAAGCAGCGCAAGTTAGAACGAGAAAAACAAAAAGCAGTAGCGACATAAATTATTAGGTTTTGCCCGTGAAACTAAACCCAAACCTAGAGTTGTGGTCTTAAAAACCCGGCTTCTTTAATGCCTTGAGGCAAAGAAACCGGGTGGCTTTACAGAATTCATCTTAAAGTTGATCATCAAGATTTAACATTGTCCCGAACAGCTAAAATTTTCTGGCATCTTCTATTTGATCAATTTTAGAAATCAGCATTTCTCGGCTAGATGCCACAACTCGATAATTAGTAATTGGATCGTAACCTTCCCACTCTTGAGTCACTTCGCTGTCTTGCCAAAAAAACCATTCCCGGTAAATTTCGCCGTCATCAATGTCGCCGCACAAGGGAAGCCAATCATCTCCTCCCAAGCTCTCAAAATCTCCTCCTACTAAGTCAATCCAAGCTGTAAGGATACAAGAGTCAATTACATTATTATTAACAGTGACTGCGTTAGAGTGAAGAGAAGTTTCGGGAAAACAAAGTGTGGATTTCATAAGCTGTACCTGAATGTTATGTTATTAATTTATAAAAAAATCTTCTACGGCAGTGACAGCAGAAGGCCACTATCCTAACCTCCACAGTTCCCACCTCGAAAAACCTTGACACCCAAAGCGCTCAAATGCCCCGGCTGTATGACTTGAGACCGCTTTGAGTCAAGTCGCTACCGAGGCTAAATTGAGCCAATTTGCCAACTGGCATAGAACAAAGCCCGATCGACCAAATATTGTTGGCGAAGGCTCTCGCGCATTGAGGAGCGAAGACAGCGCGACTGCCAATTGTATACTTGGTAAGTTGGCGAGTTTCAGTACAGTTTTTGTGATAAAATTAACAGTAACTCGACTTTCGTATCGACAGCCCGGTTTGGTCAAAAGCTTTCCAACGGTGGTGCGATCGCCTGTTTTGATTTAGTGTTAATTTTGCGAAGTCTCGATCGACTGTTAGGGAAAAAAAATTATGCAAGCAACCAACCAAGAAAGAATTATCGATCTGATAATCCACTATACCAACGGCAAACAGCAACACTTCCAGTTCATTGCGCCAGAGGGAACAGTAGGAGAGCAAGCAACTTTAGGCACTCGCCTGCACAAAATGTTGACTGCAGACCCGATAATTCTCGAATTGGCAGATAAACTGGTAGTTATCCCAGTTCACAACATACAAAGTATTGAAATATCGCCGATTCCTTCCAAATTGCCAGAGGGTGTCCTTCATCCAATGCGAGAAATCTAGATATAGCTAAGGTGTTCTGCATCTAAATTCAATTGAAAAGGCGGGCAAGATGCCCACCCCACGCCAGCTTTTAATAAACATAAATGTCCCAATTAAAGGCGCGACAACTTATTACAGCTAACTGATTGAAATTACCCAAAAACTTGTCGATCGCAGGGACGATATATATATGTCGCGTGAGTGAGGGGAATAATTGCAGATTTCGCAGACTTTGACTTACCAGAAAAAATGCTAGAACTCCACTGTCACACTACTTATTCCGACGGCACTCTCACCCCTGCCGAACTCGTAGCCGCGGCCGCTTCATCGGGGGTTCGTGCCTTGGCCGTCACCGATCACGATACGATGTCCGGTTGGGATGAAGCCTTCGCCGCCGCTGCTTTGCACGGTATCGAAATAGTCCCCGGACTCGAACTCAGCACCGTTCACAACGGCCGTTCGCTGCACATTTTAGGTTTTTATCCCGATCCAAATAAATTGCGCGTTCCTTTGAACGAGCGCCTGGAAGGAAGGTTTCGCCGATCGCAGGAAATGGTCGAAAAATTAGCAGCAATGGGATACGCGATCGAACTCCCAAAAACATCCCCAGGAATGGCACCGGGACGGCCTCACATTGCCTCTGCGCTGGTAAGAGCCGGTCACGCGAAATCATCGCGGGAAGCATTCGATCGCTGGCTGGGAGATGACGGCCCGGCTTATGTTCATTACGAGAAATTCTCGATCGTCGAAGGCATTGGTTTACTGAAGAGTTGCGGCGCCGTACCAGTTTGGGCTCACCCTTATTTATTTCGCGGCGGTGCTGTTGAGGAAGTCTTAAAAGAATTAGTAGATGCTGGTTTAATGGGAGTTGAAGTATACCATCCCAGCCACAGTTCTAGCCAAATCCAAAAGTTGAAAGATTTGTGCCTTCATTACGGTTTGCTGGCAACTGGTGGCAGCGATTATCACGGCCCCGATCCTGAAAGGAAAGCTGCAGATAGCACCCAATTGAATATGCTGCATTTGTCGTTAGAATTGCTCGAACCAATTAAAGTTGCTGCGGCGAGTTTGAAATAGTTTTTTAGGACGAATTTTGCGGATGTATACAGTTGTCACAAAAAAATCCTTGGCTTTTTGAGTCACGAGTTTGCCGGAAGTAAATCATAAGAAAAAGACCGAGGTCAAGCAGAATATAAATTAATATGAAGTTAAAGGCAATTGCAGGGGAGTTAATTTTACAATGTTACTATAGCAACTTGCCAAACGGAGCTTATTATGAGTGCAGAAGACAGAGCTAAGGCGATCGGCAAAAATTTAGAAGGCAAAGCTCAGGAAATTTTCGGTAATATTACGGGCAACAGAAAAGACCAGGTTGAAGGCAAAGCCAAGCAAGCGGAAGCCTCCGCCCGCCACGCAGCAGAAGATGCTAAAGATGCTGTAAAAAATCTGACGAATAAAGCCAAAAGGTCGATCGACAAATTGTAGAAACCGCGCTATACCAAATCCTGGCTAATAGAATTCGCTTCATATCAAATCCTGTGTCATCAATTGGGTTTGATATGATTTATTTTTGGAATGTGCAGAAAACTGGGTGACTCCTGCGATATCCCTTCAAAAGCGCAGTGGAGAAGTCCCTATGATTTTTAATTTTACACCGGATTAATTTCGTAGTAAGGACTTCAGTCCTTATCGCATTGCCTTTTGGAAAAATTTTTGCTCAATTCTGCATAAAGCCGCCAAAACCTGCGATATCAGAGTATCAACACGCAAAAACTGGACTATGACGAGACATGATACCCCCGTCGAACCCTTAGCAGGTTTAGTTCCTGTAGCGGCAAGTTTCAGCTTGTTGCTTCCACCCACGGGTTGGGAACTCAAACCGATTTCGTTGACTTTGTTACTGTTGGCACGTTACAGCGCTATTTTCCCTGGGAAAATCGAATTATCTCGATGTCATCCGAACCTACCTGTGAACACCGACGAACAGTTACGCCAACTTCTACAACTCTTGAAAGACTCGCAAGAGGGGAGTAAGGAACAAGAAAGACTCAAAAATCAATTGTGCCAACTCATTCCCGATTTGCCCGGAATTCGCAAGCATCCTTATCCTAATATTGATTTAGAGGAAATGATGCAGGAAGCTTATTGCGGTTTTATCAAAACGCTTTCGGTATTTTTGCGGGCAATTGACCTCGACAATCTCGCTGCTGATGTGTTGCGAACCCGAGTAGTTCAGCGGTTCAATAAAACTCTCAAGAACAAAGTCTATGACCAATATCGCCGGATGCAGCAACAGATTTTTACTGTTAGTTTTGATGCTCCGATTACGAGCAACCCAGGTGAAAAAATTGAGGCTCAAGAACCGATAGACGATACCACTAGAAATGGGATTGAGCAACTCATCGAGAGAGAACAATCTCAAAATAAGCAGGGCATCGGCCGCAAACTATGGCAGTGTATTGAGGACGATCCGACGGGAGAACTGCGAAACAGTTATCCCAATGAAAAAATAGATAAGACTCAGCCAAACACTCCCGAAAATCGTCGCCCTCGACCGGATGCCAATTGTCACATACTGGCAGTGCGATTGCTGCTGAAAGACCCTCCTGATAAATTATCTGTAATTGCTAGAGAGTTAAATATTGACTATCAAACTCTCAACTCTCACTGGAAAAGAACAGGTTTTGAACTCGTCAAAGAGATTGGCAATAGAATTGCTAAAGAATGTGGATATCAACCGGAGGAATAATGGTGAATAGCATGGATACTTATTTGTTACAAATTCCTCTGGAGCAAACTGCCCGCAATTTAGCTCTGCAATTTGCTTCAGAGCAAGCTAATCCGCAAAAAGGCAAGCGGGTTTATTTCAATACCCTGGCGGTTTGGGCAGTTAACTATTTTTTGGAATGGATGGAAATGGAAACCGATATTGATGGCGGTGATAGTTGGAATCCAGCACTGCGGGCGGTTTTGGATGTCGGCGATTTGGTTTTGCCGGGGATTGGCAAGATAGAATGCTGTCCGGTTCAGCTTGGAGAATCGGCGATTTCTCTGCCGGAAGTGCGAGGAAACCGCATTGCATATATCGTCGTTCAATTTGCGGAACCTTTCGATAAGGTGAAACTTTTGGGCTTTATTCCGGCTGTGGAAATTATGGATAAAACTGAAGAATTTTCTCTAACTAATCTCAAACCAGTTGAGGAATTGTGGGATTATTTGGATCGGATTGAGTTGGCAATTCCGCTGTTGCAAGGTGAAATTGAAGAGTTGCTATCTGATTTGGGAGAAGATGACCCCGTACAAGCACAAGTTCGGGAGAATTTGCAAAACAAATCTATTTCGGAAATTGTGGCAATTTTGAATAAAGTTTTGCACAGTAGTGAGAAATCTGACTGGGGATATGAAGGGGGGAAGGCTTTAGCGGGAAGTGGTTCTAGCAGTGGAGGTTTGGGAAATAGAGATATATCTTTCTCTCGTGATAAATCTTCACCTGTTGAGAAAGCTTCAGATATTGAGGAGGATGTGAAAGCGGAACTGAATCTGATTGCTGAAGATTTGTTGGAGAAGTTAGCTGAGATTTGGGGAGATGGTGATGATTTTGCCTTGTCATAAATCGGCAATCTCCCAGAAATATGGATAAATTTCCATGACTTGTAGGGGCGGCTTCACTAACCATATCTGATAAAAATAAAAAATTTAAAAAAACCGCCCCTACAAGTCATCAATACGAAAAAAAAATTAAAATATTGCGTTTTTGGGTTTTTTGCATGGGGTGGGGGCGGGTTTTCGAGTTTGTTTGTTTTTGGCGCTAATGGTTGGTGAACCCGCCCTACAACATTCCAAAGACAAATATCTAGAATTTTTCAGGAATCTGCATAATTATCCCCCAAATTACCCATCGATATATATACAGAATAAAGGGAAACTCCAATGGACGAACAACGCCTCGTCGCCTATCTCCAACTGATTCAAGCCCTGCTTGAGTGCCCTAGCGGTACAGTAAATGATATTCTCAACGCCAATCGAGACTTAGTTGATGCCAATTTTGTGCAAGTCATGGAAGCGGAAGCGGAGAAGATGGCAGCAGAGGGCAACTCAAATGCAGCAGCTTGGTTGCAAAAACTAGCGGCACATTTGGCAAATTATGTCACCAGTACAGCAACTTCTGAAGAGTATTTTTCTTTCTTGATGGAGGTGTTGCAAGCAACGTCAGACAGTGGCGGAGATCCTCAAGTCGTTTATCCTATTTTACAACAAAAATTCGATAAATTGGATTTAAATTTTGCTCGAATATTACAAGCTTGGGCTACATCCACATTCACAGAAGTTACCTCAGAAGAAGCTGCAGCTATTGCAGCAGCTATTGTCTCTTTTGGCAATTTAATTAATCAGTTTCCTCTGGGGCGGCGGGCAGGGAATTTAGAAATAGGTATTGCTTGTTGTAGCGCAGCATCAGAAGTCTATACCCGCGAGAATTATCCCGAACACTGGGCAACGGTTCAAAACAATTTGGGGATGGCTTATAGTAACAGAATAGAAGGTGTCAGGGCTGCGAATATTGAAGAGGCGATCGCCTGTTATCGGGAAGCTTTAATAGTGTATACCCCTGAGAATTATCCCGAAAATTGGGCAGTGGCTCAAAACAATTTGGGGATTGCCTATAGGAACAGAATAGAAGGTGTCAGGGCTGCGAATATTGAAGAGGCGATCATCTGTTTTCGCTTAGCATTAAAAGTCTGTACCCGCGAGGATTATCCCGAACAATGGGCAATGACTCAAAACAATTTGGGGATTGCCTATAGTGACAGAATAGAAGGAGTCAGGGCAGAGAATATAGAAGAGGCGATCGCTTGTTATCGGGAAGCATTAAAAGTCTATACCCGCGAGGCTTATCCCGAAAAATGGGCAACGACTCAAAACAATTTGGGGAATGCCTATAGTGAGAGAATAGAGGGAGTCAGGGCGGCGAATATTGAAGAGGCTATCGCCTGTTATCGGAAAGCATTAAAAGTTCGTACCCCCGAGAATTATCCGGAACAATGGGCAGCGACTCAAAACAATTTGGGAATTGCCTATAATCACAGAAGAGAAGGAGTCAGGGCGGGGAATATTGAAGAGGCGACCGCTTGTTTTCGCTTAGCATTAAAAGTCTATACCCGCGAGGATTTTTCCGAAAAATGGGCAACGACTCAAAACAATTTGGGGATTGCCTATAATGACAGAAGAGAAGGAGTCAGGGCGGGGAATATTGAAGAGGCGATCGCTTGTTATCGGGAAGCCTTAAAAGTCCGTACCCGCGAGGCTTATCCCGAAGATTGGGCAGGGACTCAAAACAATTTGGGGACTGCCTATAGTGAGAGAAGAGAAGGAGTCAGGGCGGCGAATATAGAAGAGGCGATCGCTTGTTATTGGGAAGCATTAAAAGTCGCTACCCGCGAAAATTATCCCGAATATTGGGCAATGACTCAACACAATTTGGGTCTTACCTATAGTGAGAGAAGAGAAGGAGTCAGGGCGACGAATATAGAAGAGGCGATCTCCTATTTTCGCTTAGCATTAGAAATTCGCACTCCTACTGCTTTCCCTTTAGACTGCTTGCAATCAGGTAGAAACCTCGGCAATACCGCTTTCACTGCTGGTTTTTGGGATATCGCCCTG
This sequence comes from Microcoleus sp. Pol12B4, assembly GCF_036701385.1. Taxonomy (NCBI): domain Bacteria; kingdom Bacillati; phylum Cyanobacteriota; class Cyanophyceae; order Oscillatoriales; family Microcoleaceae; genus Microcoleus; species Microcoleus sp. Pol12B4. Next base: position 31,971 of record NZ_JAUBQR010000044.1, read on the forward strand.
GAAGGATTCGAGAAAGCAATTCAAGCAGTAGAAAAAAGCAGAAGTTGGGCAACTTCCGACGATATCCGCCAGCAGATTTTAGCTGAATCTATAGGTGTTTACGAAAAGGCTATTCAAGCTTGCGTCAACAGCAACCAACTGGAAAAAGCCATAGAATATTGCGACAGAACCCGTGCTCAGCGGTTAGTCGATTTAATGCACAGCAATGATTTGTATGCTAGCGGCAAAATTCTGCCCGCAGTGCAAAAGTATTTGGAGGAATTTGAGGCGAAGCAGCGGGAAATTGACGCAGAAGTTGAACAACTCCGCAAACCTTCTGAAGGCAATAAAGAATTAGCCAGTGTGGCGAGTCAGTCGCGCAGTCGGGCAGATTTGTCTGCTTACACGGAGAAGATTCAAGAATTGGAAGGGGAGAAACAGCAAATCTGGGAAAACATTCGCAGTTTAGATCCTGTTTTAGCTGGACAAGTTCAAGTCGATCCGATGGAGTTTGCGGCGATGCAGCAACTCATTGACAATTCGCAGACGGCGATTCTCTGTTTTTACACGACGGATGATGATACTCATGTTTTTGTGATTTACAAGGATCAAGCGCCGCAGATTCACACTTGTCAGGGAGAGGGTTTGGCAACTTTTCAGAATTGGATTGGTCAGAGTTGGTTGTCGCCTTATTTGCAGGATAGGAAAATTTGGCAACAGGGGATGGGTGAGTTTTTGTCTCAGTTGTCGCAGCGGTTGAAAGTTGATGAGTTGATTGGTAATTGTTTGGATGGAATTGAGGAATTGATTGTGATTCCGCATCTGTTTTTGCATCAGATTCCGCTGGCGGCATTGCCGATAGAACCTCCCCAACCGAGGGCGGGCACGGGGGCACCGCCCCTACTAAGGGTGTTCCTTGGTGACAAATTCCTAATTCGTTACGTGCCCAGTTGCCGAATCTTGGAGTATTGCAATCAACGCCCAACCATCGAATCGCCGAAATACGGGATTGTGGAAAATGCCACGGATGACTTGTACTTCACTCCTTTTGAGTGCGAACAAATTGCCGAAATTGTGACCAAACCTGAGCGCTTAAAAGGAAGTCAAGAAGCAACAGTCGCAGCCTATCGAAACCTCGCCCAAAATGTGAATGTAATGCACTCCAGTCACCACGCTGTCTCGCGTTTGGAAAATCCTTTAGAATCGCGATTGTTTTTAGGAGATGGCAGTATCACGTTAGGGGAATTGATGACACCTGGTTGGCGCTTGCCACAGTTATCCGATGTGTTTATGTCCTGCTGCGAAACTAATTTAGGAGGGACGGAAATTACCGATAATCTTCTTAGTTTGGGAACGGTTTTTTTGTGTGCGGGTGCTCGGAGTGTGGTCAGCACTTTGTGGGCGGTGGATGATTTTGCTACTTCGCTGTTTTCGATTTTTTACTATCAGTATCGTCGGGAAGCTTTGAGTCGTCCAGAGGCTTTGCGACGGGCACAGGTGAGGTTGCGGACAATTTCGGGTGCGGAGTTGAAAGAGCTTTATCACCCGCAAATCGATCCGTTGCTTCAGAGAATTATTGGGGATTTAAATTCAAAATTGGCTGTGGTTCAAAAGGAAAAACAAAAGTTAAAATTGCGGCAGAAATCCTACCACAAGGAGACGGATGAGTTTAATAAGTTGGGGGCGGATTTGAAGAAAATAACGAAGCGGGAAAATCAGATTCAGAAACAGAAGAAAGGATATGAAAGTTTAAAAGAAAATATTTACACTATGTCAAATCCTTTTGATGATTTGAGTTATTGGTCGGGGTTTATTTGTCAGGGTTTGCATTGACTAGACTGACGCACTCCGGCTGAAGAAACCGGGTTTTTTACCGAATCTTTCGGCTGCAATGCGTCTTTTCGTAGAAAAACCCGGTTTCTGGGCTCCCATGCTAAATCCTATGAATTTAACACTCCTCATAGCGAGGACTTTCGCTATGAGACAGGTAATTAATTCCCTGTGGGACTTTCGGCAAAACGCGCTATTTCACCTACATTAGTCCGAGTTTATCTCTGGTTAAAAATCGGGTTCTGCGGCTAAAAGCTCGATCGACAAATCCATCTGTTCCTTCCCCCGCGCCAAAAATCTTTCGCACTCCTGCCAACACTCCACAGC
>NZ_JAUBQR010000045.1:0-34094 GCF_036701385.1 Microcoleus sp. Pol12B4
CTAAAATAGTCGGCATAAATAGCTGGTCGTTAGCATCTTGAAAGCAAAATCCAATCTGCCTGCGCGCCTGCGATAAAGTCGCCTCTTCCAACTTTTTTCCCTGCACTCTAATCTCGCCCGATTGAGGCATTTTTAACCCGATCAAGTTTTCGAGCAAAGTGCTTTTACCAGCCCCTGTTAGACCGAGTAGAGCTACTCTTTCTCCCGGTTGTAAAGTAAAAGAAATTCCCCGTAATATTGGTTTTTGTTGGGGATATCCGAATACTAAATTTTCTACTTCAATTGTTGGCACGGATTTGAGTTTAGTCAATTTTTATTTACCTCGATTTTAGGATTAAGAGTATTTAACCGCAGACAGCACAGAGACCGCAGAGAGGGGAAGGGAGAAGGCAAAAGGTAGAGGCATGAATTAATCAGTTACCAATTACCAATTGCCCCTTCTAAATTACCACTTACCATAAGAAGCTATTGTTAATCCGGCTGCCATTAAAATTGCTACTGTCAGCCAGAGTCGCTCTTTTGGTGTTGATTTTGAGTCAGCAGGTAAAGCTCCTTGATAGCCGCGAATTAGCATGGCTGCGTGTACCCTTTCTGCCCGATCGAGACTTCGCAAATAAAGCGCTCCGATCATGGAAGCGCTGGCGTAGCGCAGCCATCCTCCGGTACCCGATAAGCCCCGGAGTTGGGCAGATATTTTCATGCGGTTGACTTCGGTCAGCAGGATTTCCAAGTATTGTCCCGTTAACAGTACAATCTCTTGCAAACCTGCTGGTAGGGGTAATCCTTTGAGGGCGATTCCGAAACTGTGGGGCGGCAAAGTTAGCAGAAAACTGTTCATAATTAGCAGGCAAATTAGGGAACGCAGCAACAGAAAACTGGCACGTTCCCAACCTTGGGGCAGCACTAATAAGGAGAGAAAAAGCAATTCTGCTCCCAACAGTTGCGCTAGGGTTCGCACCGGCGCCCTCAGCCAAAATGACCAAAAAAGTGCGATCGCCCCATAAATTCCCAGCCACAGCCAAGCACCAGTCTTCATAAAACCAATGCCGATGACAATTGTCAAAGACAGCCGCAATCGAAAAGGTATGGAGAGTTTAGACATCTTTAGGTTTTACCAACTGAGCAATGCCAAACGCCGCACCGAAGCTGAAGGCAGAGCCTAAAAGTCCAGCAATGCTAGTACCAATAGGCTGTTCTTCTAATCCTTTAACTGTGTAATCTGCTAAAGGAGTAGGATTTTCGATCGCCACAGCTTCTTTATCTTTAAAGCCGTGTTTTTCGGCTACCGCTTCTAAGCCGTCAGGCCAACTTGAAGCAAACAGCGAAAGCACCCCCGAAATTAATAAAACTCCGATTACTGGCACTACCCATTTCTGCAATTGTGGCTGTTGTCCCGGCAGTAAATCCGGCCGCACTTTGACGAGATAAGTTAAAACGCCGCCTGTAATTACCCCTTCGCCAATCCCAATTAAAATATGTACCCCTACCATTGCTGGCAATGCGATATTGAGCGCTACTGTTCCAGAAATTGCCAATTGGATCGCCACACAAATTGAAGCAGCCACGACGCTGAGGCCAGCGGCGATACCTGCAGCTAGGGGCAAACGATTTCTGGAACCTCCCAAAAGTTGCTGCAATGGCTGCAACAGCCACCAGCCAACCCAAATGCCAACTAGCCCCATGTTAAAAATATTGGCTCCCAAGGCGGTGATGCCCCCGTCGGCAAACAAGACGCTCTGAATTATAAAAACTGTGCTCATCGCTAAAGTTGCCGCCCAAGGACTGCCCAAAACGACGGATGCGAGCGCCCCTCCCAACAAGTGACCGCTGGTGCCGCCAGCTACGGGAAAGTTGATCATCTGGGCTGCAAACACGAAAGCTGTAGTTAAGCCCATGATTGGGGCTTGTCGAAGTCCAAGACTGGCGCGGGTTCGATTTAGGGCAACTGCAATTACTGCTGCACTTGCTATGCCGGTGGCAATGGCTACTGGCGGTGAAAGGAAACCATCAGGTATGTGCATCGATCTATCCCAAACGAGAGAACTTCCAACTCTTTAGTCAACTATTTTTTACAAAAATTTAAAACCCCCTCTGGGGGCATTAATGCGATCGAGCGATCGGGGGATTAGTGGCGGGCGAGCGCTTATTTGATATAGATTACCGCCTCAAACACAGAATTTTGAGGATGAGAAATTTTACATTAAATAATCCTGAAGAATTATTCGGATATTTTACCGACCACCCTCACATTGAAGCTTTTTGATAAGAATTATCAATATTTCTTTACAGATTCAACGGCAAAATTGTATTCACCGTCAAGATCAAACAAAAATATTAAAAAAATATAAAGAATAAACAGAAAATCTCTCATTGGATTTATTCTCAACTCTTGAGAATAAATAGCATTAATTTTTTAACGACCGCAGTAGTGAAATTAGCACATAGCTAGTCACAGCAAAAGTATTGCGTGTTCGAGAAACTAAAAAGTCCGAATTATTGCTAGTCAATATAATTACCAGTAAGTTTGCGGTTGTCGATCGCGCCAATGTGCGATCGGCTTTGCCCGCACGAGCTGCATTATCAAGAAACTCAAAATACTAATGCGTTTATTCTCAAGTAATTTTCCGCACAACCTACAGGATGTTTGCCAGTGGTGCAGCACTCAACCCAAGACTCAACTACCGATTTAGTTCCATCTGAATTTCCCAAACAGTTAGATATCGCTCAAGTTTCTGTCTACGGACTTAGCTTTTTATCCGCTGGTTTATTTCTGTTTTTACCTTTAGTTAACCTACTGCATCCGAGTCCTTGGCAGCGGTGGATGGGAACCATTCACGGCATGGGTGCAATGTTGGCATTAGTGGTAATGGTTTATACAGGACATCTAGCATTTCCATTGTTGCGGGGTGTCCCTAAAATCTTGCCGCAAATGCGTACATTAGCCTTTTGGTCAACTCTTTTGAGTTTTTTGGCTATTGCTACTGGCAATTGGGCTTATATGCGGTATCGAGCAGGCATAGATTTCGGCGGAGCTAGAGCAGCGCTGAAAGAAAACTCTCCTCTAGCGCAGTACGTTTTGATGGAATATCACGAATTTAGCGTGCTGTTTACATTGCCTTTAACAGTAGCTTGTGCGTGGATTTTGTGGAACTACGGCAACTCGATTTTAGAAAAGCAAAATCGCCCAGTTTTAACCGCTACCTGCGTGGCTTTGATGGCAATTATGTTTTTCGCAATGGGCGGTATGGTGAGCGGGCTTGGTGTGGCTAAAATCCACGCTTTGTAATTAACAGTTAGTTGACTTTAGCATTAGCAACGGCTAATTACCAATTACCAAAATTAGGATATTTTTACAATGACTAGACTATTATCCCGCCACAATGAGCCGGACAATGAACCTTTATACGGGAAATTTTGGAGGCAATTAAAACACTTCCCCAGCGGTCTAGCTGAAGGATCGGAAACACCACCTAGCGTTTCCGATCCTTCAGCTAGACCGCAGTAATTAGTGCAGCAATTGGTTGTTTTACAATGATGGTGACTCACCACTTGTCAGACACATCGAAAGCCACAGAAAAAATTGTTTGGAATCTCGGCACTTGGATTCCCGGAAGCAAGACAGATAGCGAATTGTGGGGAAATATCGGCAGTTACACAGGCAAAGAAACTATGTTGCTCGTGGGTTGGCTGATCAGTTGGCCAATTCTCCATGCTTTCTGGAAAAATAAGAATGTTAAAAGCCGCACCATATTTTTCTGGATGTTTGCTTTGTTGGTTGCTGCTACAGCTATGTGCTGGCATCCTCTATTTCCCTATTTGCCGTTAACTTAAGTAATGTGAGGTTTGATGATGGAGACAAAAAATAAGCCGCTCCCAGCCAGGAAGATGCACAAAATAGTTTTGGTTAGCGTCGGAGTTTTAACTCTTTTCTTTATGACTTTTCCCATCGCGATGTGGCGCGTTAGCCAAAAAGAAAAGTTTCGCGGTTTTCACGTCAAGTCTTTGACAATTGAGGGGCAAAATCCAGCTAATGCTGTTGCTAATGTTGTTGCTAAGGGGCTGGCCGAACCAGCTATTGCCAGTAGCAGTTCGCTTCCGGCTGCTAATAATTCCTATTTAGCTCTTGACAGCCAAAAAAAGCTGCCTGACAAATCTCCAGAGGTTGTACCTTTCACTAATACGTCTACTGAAACGGCTATTGCGAGTAGCCGTACAGATAAGACTGTCCAAGCTGTACCTGTATCAGCAGGCCAGCAGGAAGTTCAGGCGGTGGATAGAACAAATCAGACAGCAGAAATTACAGATAGCGTAAAACTAGATGAGCTAGCTCTGAAAGTCTACGATCGCATCGATCGAAGTTGGCAAACTAGCCCTACGTTCAATCAAAATCTAGTCTATCGAGTCACTACAAGTCAAGATGGGGCGATCGGCAATTTCGAGCCTCTCAATCAACCAGCCAAGGATTACACTCAAGAAACTCCTTTACCAAATCTGCTGAAATCTTCCGAAACTAGCAACAGTAACAGTGCAGCACCAGTCGCTAAGTTTACTGTAGTGTTTGCTCCTACTGGCACCTTAGAAGTTAACCCGTAACTCACATATAACATCTCTCCGGTAAGGTGCGTCATCAGCACCTTACTTTTCATTTGCAACTTAAATGTGGTATTATAAACAGCGCCCTCGCGGGCCTGCTACTTCTAAAAGAACAAATGAAAGAACTTGACGAGAAAAAAACCCAGGAATTGCTATGCACCATCATGGAATGGGAACTTGCAGGGGTCGTGCGCTATACCCACTATTCACTAATGGTGACAGGGCCAAACCGGATTCCCATAGTGCAGTTTTTTAAAGCACAAGCAACGGAATCCCTACTCCACGCCCAACAAGCAGGAGAAATTCTCACCGGTTTAGAGGGGCATCCTAGTCAGAAAATTGCTCCCATCGAAGAAACCTACAAACACTCGGTGAAAGACTTATTGGAAGAAAGTTTAAATCACGAGAAAAAAGCGCTTAAAAAGTATAAATCTTTACTTGAAGTTGTGACGGACTCCAGCGTTTATTTGGAAGAATATGCCCGCAATCTAATTGGACAGGAAGAATTGCACCAAGTAGAATTGAAAAAAATGCTGCGCGATTATAGTTGATTTAATCATTGGTTATTGGTTATTGGTGAGTTGTTATTTCCAATGACCAATGACCAATGCCCGATGTTCATACCCTCTCCCCGATGCCCAATGATTATAAAAAATGAATTTTAGTGAAGCGCTACCGACTTTTGTAATTACCCTGCGCGAAGGCGTAGAAGCCGCCTTAGTCGTCGGAATTGTACTAGCTTGCCTCAAAAAAGCCGAGCAAAGTTACCTAAATTCTTGGGTTTATGCAGGTGTCGCAGCCGGCATTGCTGCTAGCGGTTTTGTCGGTGTTCTATTCAATGGATTGCTGGCAGTATTATCAACCTCCGAGCAGCCTTACGCACCAGTAATTAAACAGCTATTAGAGGGCGTGTTGGGAATTGTGGCGATCGCAATGCTAAGCTGGATGCTAATTTGGATGACTCAGCAAGCGCGCTTTCTCAAAGCAGAAGTTGAAGGAGCCATTACAGCAGCTTTGACAGAAAATACTAATGCCGGCTGGGGCGTATTTGGCTTAATTTTTATTGCGGTACTGCGGGAAGGTTTTGAAACAGTTATATTTGTCAGTGCTCAGTTTCAACAAGGTTTGAGTCCCGCTTTGGGAGCTTTGGGCGGTTTGACTGGGGCGGCAGTCATTGGCGCGCTACTGTTTAAGTGGGGTGTAAAAATTGATATCCGCCTGTTTTTCAAGTTTATGGGGATTTTGTTGCTGTTAATCGTGGCAGGTTTAGCAGTATCTGCACTCAAACATTTTGACCAAGCCGCTGGGATTTTGTCCCAGATGAATAGCAAGTATGCAGCGATTTGTTTTTATTACGATCGCCTCGCACCAGTCCACTCTTGTATTTTAGGCCCGATGGTGTGGAATGCAGCGGAAATTTTGCCCGATCGGGAATTTCCGGGAGTCGTTCTCAAAGCATTATTTGGATACAGAGATCGACTTTATATCGTCCAAGCGGCGGCTTACACAATATTCTTAGCCACCATCGGGGGTCTTTATTTCCAAAAATTAGGCTCTAAGACGACTATGCCCAGCAAAAATACTCAGCCAGCTCGCTCACAAACTCGCCCTCAGTAGGTATGCAAGCGGTTTGTATCCGTTATTTCGCTGATTCCAGGACGATTAGAAAATCAGCCCCACCTGCAAAAAAATCGCCTTAAAATTTTCAGGTGACGGGATTGATTATTTGACTTTTATCTGATTCTATTAAAATATAGAATATATTTTGTTTTTTTATAAATACTTATATTGATATTATTTAAATCTAGCGTCAACACCCGAAAGAAGTAAGCACTACCCCTCAAAAAAAACTAAATTTTTTTAATAAAAATTAACCTCTTCAAAAAATTAACAGGTCATAGTTAATGGTTAACGGGGTTCTGCAAGACGCGGGCTACCGTTAGGGGATTCTGTCAAGTCGCAGGCGCGCCCTCCAAAAGTTGAGGCTGTTCTTGCCAGTAAAAAATCGGCCCCCAGCAAGATTTTTGGCGAACAGTTTTCTGATATGCGCCCCTAGGGCTTATAATTAGTACAAGAATATTTACAGAGCCCGCAAAGTTCTTAATGAACCTTATAATCCTTAATGAAGCTTAAAATTAAAAAATTGTTCGTTAAAGTTACCTGGAACCCCCAGAAGGCTGTAGGTTCTGCCATTCGGTTAGCGGTGAGATAAATAATGATGCCCCGGATACTTGTTATTGATGATGACGCGGCGATCGCCGAACTCGTAGCCGTCAACCTAGAAATGGCTGGCTACGAAGTCACCCAGGCAGAAGACGGCATCAAAGGTCAGGCACTAGCCATACAACTGCTCCCCGACCTGATCATGCTAGACCTCATGCTGCCTAGAGTAGACGGGTTCACTGTATGTCAGCGTTTGCGGCGTGACGAGCGCACCTCAGACATTCCCGTCTTGATGTTGACAGCCTTAAGTCAAACTCAAGACAAAGTAGAAGGCTTCAACTCCGGCGCCGACGACTACCTGACCAAACCATTTGAACTAGAAGAGATGCTAGCCCGAGTGCGAGCTCTACTAAGGCGCACAGACCGTATCCCCCAAGCTGCCAAACACTCGGAAATCCTGAATTACGGCCCGCTGACCCTTGTCCCCGAAAGGTTTGAAGCTGTTTGGTACGATCAGACAGTCAAACTGACCCACCTAGAGTTTGAGTTGCTGCACTGCTTGCTTCAGCGCCACGGTCAGACAGTCTCTCCCAGCGAAATTCTCAAAGAAGTGTGGGGTTACGACCCAGACGACGACATTGAAACTATTCGTGTACACATCAGACACCTGAGAACCAAGATGGAACCCGATCCCCGCCATCCTAGGTACATCAAAACTGTATATGGGGCTGGTTACTGCCTAGAGTTGCCCAACAACGAGCAAGTAGCTGAAGAAACCAAATCTTCTGCTTGAGCTAGCGTGCCAGATGCAGGAAGCAGTTAAAAATCCCGCTAGAAAAGCCTGAGAACAAATGCTCTCAGGCTTTGTTGTTTGGAGTTTGAGATGAATATGTCAACAAGTAGGCATTAACTCTCTTGATTCGGAAAAAAACAATGCCACACCCCCCTCTAAGCCTACTTTTAGAGAAGCTTGTCCATAGGAAAGTACCGGATTTCTTTTCCCACCTTGTCTTTTTCGAGAGGATTGGATAGCTACTTAAACAATACTCTAGCCATAATACTCTTTAATAATATTATTTATCAATAAATTTTGAGTTATTCCTTTAGCTGCTATTTTTGCTAACCAGAAGCCAAACTCCGCTCAAGCGCCAAAAACAGTCCTAGTCGTGATATAACGAGGTTTTTCCCTACTGATTTACATACCTGAACTCAAATCAGTGAAAATTTTTCTCAAATACCCCTTGACGAAACTACTAAAATTGTTGATTATCTATATCAATAACCTGCGATCGCTTAAAACTCCCCTGACATCTTTCTCAAGAGGTAAATCGCCGTGACCAGCATGGCAAAAAAATCCTTCCCAGCCGAAGGAAAATCATTTCCCTGGTGGGTCGGCAACGCCTGCTTAATCAACCTTTCCGGCCGTTTGCTCAGTACCCACCTCGCCCACGCCGGCCTCATCGTCTTCTTCTGGGGGGGAGCCTATACCCTATTGGAGCTTTCCCGCTTTAACCCAGAATTGCCCATGTACGAAGAAGGCTTAATCCTGTTGCCAAACCTAGCCAGACTCGGCTTGGGCGGGAGTGCAGGAGCCAAAATTTACGAAGAAGGCTTAATCCTGTTGCCAAACCTAGCCAGACTCGGCTTGGGCGGGAGTGCAGGAGCCAAAATTGTCGATACCGATCCGTACTTCGCCCTAACGGCGAAGTACGGATCAGCTCAGCCTTTCTCAGCTTCGGCGGCATCTTTCACTCGCTCACAGGGCAAGCAACCCTCGAAGCAAGAACTTCTTTCTTTGGCTACACATCGGAAGACGCAGACAAAATGACCACCCTGTTGGGCATTCGCCACCTAGTTTTGCTGGGTGTCGCTACCTTATTGTTGGGGGCCAAAGCTATGTATTTCAGTGGTTTATGACTGTCTTTTTCTAATATTTATGTATTGCCACTTTGATTATTTTTGTGGAGTGTGTCCGTAACATTGCCAGAAGGAGCGCATCAAATCAAGCGCTTGTATCCAATTGCTTGTTATGGGGCTTTGTTTAGTAACGACTACCGCCTCACATTTACAGTGCGCCCGTGCGTTGCTTGTACTCAAGATGCGATCGGTTGCACTGACTTTGACCCTAAGACTTGTTTTACCAATGCTTATCAGCAACATTGCTAGAAACTTCACAAAAATTACGTATGAATACCGAAAACTACTTTTTCAGTACCACTTTTACGAAGGGGGATAGATGGCTAACAGATTACCCTTAAGTAAAGGGTAAGTCGAGAATTAATGGATTATGACGGGAAATACACTTTAGGAGAATCTAAAAAAGAGCGCGAATAAATAACAGATAATCCACTAGAAGCCTCGTTCAAGTTTTTTATTATTGGCGACATGAATTTATACAGTGCTAACTCACTCAAAGTCGAACTAAACCAGAGAGGTTGCCGCCTAACTCCCCAGCGAGAAACTATTTTGAGCGTCTTTCAAAATCTGCCACAAGGCAATCATTTAAGTGCGGAAGAGTTATACAGGGCCTTACAGCATAAAGGAGAACGAATAGGCCTGTCTACTGTCTACCGAACCCTGCATTTATTAGCAAGAATTGGAATTTTGCGTGAACTAGAATTAGCAGAAGGTCACAAACACTACGAACTGAATTTTCCCGAATTGCACCACCACCACCACCTGGTTTGCATTCAGTGTCACAAAACCTTTGAATTTAGTGATGAATCCATTTTAAAAATTGGCAAAAAGCAAGTTGAAAAAGCTGGGGTCGAACTGCTTGACTGTCAATTAACTGTGCGAGCTGTTTGTTTGGAAGCTTTGCGGGAGGGATGGCCTTCTTTGCTGCCGAGTAATTGGTTGTGCCCGAGATATCATTCAAAAATTGAGGAGGAAATTAGTTGAGTTGGATGAAATACATTTGGGTAATGGGGAATTAGTAATTGGTAATTGGTAATTGGTCACTATTGAACTCAGGTAGGGCAATCGCGTTGCAAGTAATGCTAGCAAAGTGATTCTTAGGAAAGCAATCTCACCTATTAAAAAGTCGCCGTCTTTCCCTTCCCCTTAATACCGCTGCAAGGAATGTTAGCGAAGAAATTATTAGGAAAGCAATCTCACGCATTCAAAACTTGCTGCATTTCCCTTCCCCTTCCGTCAAGCAACCTCAGAATCGCCACGTTGGTGTTCCATCCGAAATATGTTAGCGTACAAACTAGCCACAATCTGTTTGCCTTCCTGCGTCAACTGCAAGTAACCTAGAGATTCGCTGATGTGAGGATAAATGCCACTCCAGTAAAACTTAGAGTAGCTTTGCAGCAAGTCGCCCGGATGTCGATAGCCCAAAAGTTTAGTAGCACCGCTTTCTTCCAACTCGTAAAACAGTGCGCCAATTTTCTGCAAATATTGCGGGTTGCTGAGCTGACCTATCAAATCAGCACCGCGCACTAAACTAGAGTAATTAACTGCATCCTCGTCAATGTTACCGTCAAGCACCGAGAAACGAGTCTGTTCTATATTCTGCTTAATTATCTCCGCATTAATTAGCTTGTGGTTGCCGAAGCGCTCGTCAATGAACAATTTAGCTCTGTCAACTCGGTAAGGAGCTAGGCTGGCAGCCGTTGCACCGGGAGCAAGTGCAATTCTCATGCCATCTTTTCCCGTAGCATACAATCCTTCTGATTCTTGGTCTTGCCGGCAAACTCCTTTGACATATCCGATGTCTTGACACAGCAAAGAAATGATGAAGTGCAACCAATCTTCGCAGGAAACTCCGCCCTTGCGAATGTGTTTTCCCCGCAAGATTTCTTGACCGACTAAGCTAATGCAAATGGCGTGTTCTACATTATGATAAAGAGCGTCGCTGTTGGCGATGTTTTCTAACGCCATTGCCCCCACCCAGGCAATAATGTCAGCATAGTCTGATTTGTAGCCTCCATAAGTGCGGCTGTAACCGTTCTGAAGTTGTTCTATGAAAGCCTCAATCAGCAGTTCTGTAGAATTAAACATACCCTGTCCTTTTACCTTAATATTTACTTTTAATAGCGGTGCATCTATTGGGGAATCTTCTAATTTTATGGAGGATATTTTAGCTTACAACTCATGCACCCCGTGTGGGTTGTTCTCTGTGGGTGGCAATCTCAAAACTCATTGACGCAGCTACGCCCGGGGAGTCACCAACCAATCTCGCGCCATGAATCAAAATTCCCAAGTAACTCAGTCCATCACTGACACCCATCCCCGCCGTACTGCATACAGCAGCCTGCTGACAATTTTTCGCTCCTCTGAACTTTTTAAACTGTGAGAATTAATTGCGTATTGAATTTGCTGGAACACAGTCCGATCGATCTTACCGGATTTCCAAATATTCAAGTAAAGTTCGGAAATTTTATATTCAGGTATATAAGCTTTGGTAGTCATCTGCCGTAAACTCAATGTATATTTCTTATTGTCCGGCAATTTTAGATAACTTTATGTGATGTAGATCGGCTATAGACTGTGATGCGATCGCAGGCTGGAGTTAATGCGCCTTTCCTCACAATGGTAATTTGATCGAAAAAGCGCGATATTGCGATCGTTATAAATTTTGCTGACGGCTGTGAAAATCATCATAGTTGCGCCTAAATTATAGGATGTCACATACCATTCTCCCGTTGCGCTCGCCCTCTCCCAACTTGCAGCAAGGAAGGAAGTTCGATCGCGGGTCGCGCAAATTTCTTGCCAAAGAAACTCGCGTCGTGTACAATACAGAGTCTGGTATCCTCACTTACCCATAATTATTTTCATTCATCCCGTCCCCCCAGAGGGGAAGGGACTTTCAGTGCGGATACAGCCAAATCACTATATTCAGCAAAAAGCTAGAAATGCCGTAACTCATGCCCACTATTCAGCAACTCATCCGTTCAGCACGGGAACAAACGCAGAAAAAAACCAAATCGCCAGCTCTCAAGAGTTGCCCCCAGCGCCGCGGAGTTTGCACCAGAGTGTACACGACCACACCGAAAAAACCAAACTCGGCGCTGCGGAAGGTGGCTCGGGTACGGCTGACCTCTGGTTTTGAAGTCACCGCCTACATCCCAGGGATCGGTCACAACTTGCAAGAACACTCGGTAGTAATGATCCGGGGCGGTCGGGTAAAAGATTTGCCCGGAGTTAGATACCACATCATTCGGGGTACATTAGACACCGCTGGGGTGAAAGACCGCAAGCAGGGTCGTTCCAAATACGGGGCCAAGCGTCCTAAAGAGAAAAAATAACACGGAACTCGCCCGATCGTCGGGGTTGGGAAGCAAAAATAAATTCGATCGCGCCGCTCAATTGCACGCTCGATTGTCATAAATCCAGATGTGATCCCAAAACCCCAAACTCAATCATTCAAAATCAAAAATCCCAAATAGAACTATGTCTCGCCGCACAGTTATTCAAAAACGTCCAGTTCCACCAGATCCAACCTACAACAGCCGGTTGGTAAGCATGATGGTGAGACGGATCATGCAGCACGGCAAAAAATCCGTTGCCTCCAGTATCGTCTACGACGCCCTCAAAACCATCCAAGAACGCACAGGGGCTGAACCGTTAGACTTGTTTGAAAAAGCAGTCAAAAACGCAACACCCCTGGTCGAAGTCAAAGCCCGCCGGGTAGGTGGCGCCACCTACCAAGTGCCGATGGAAGTGCGTTCCGATCGCGGTACTACACTCGCCCTCCGCTGGCTGATCAGATTTGCCCGCGCCCGCACTGGCCGCTCGATGGCAGCCAAGCTAGCCAACGAACTGATGGATGCAGCTAACGAAACAGGGAGTGCTATTCGCAAGCGCGAAGAAACTCACCGCATGGCTGAAGCTAACAAGGCTTTTGCTCACTACCGCTACTAACTGCAACATCGGGCATGGAGAAGAGCGCGATCGTGCGGTATAAAAGCATCGGGTGAGAAATTGGAAAGTGTAAGTTTTGAGTGTTGAGATTGCTTCTCTTGGCGCAGTTGCGATTGGTGAAGCAAACTCAAAACTCCGAAAATCAAAATTCACGCACTCAAAATTCACGCACTCTCTGAATCCTCCATGTCGCATCCTTAATATTTTTGTAAACAAATCTTGCAAAAAATATTAAAATGTAACAATAAGCTCCAGAGACTTTTGTAAGTCGCTGGGGAGTGCAAAATAGGGTTACTGTGTAGTATAATAGTATTATAACAGCAACACAAGATTAAGGAGGTAGCTGTGGCACGTACCGTCCCGCTAGAAAAAACTCGCAACATCGGCATCGCAGCCCACATCGACGCGGGCAAAACAACAACAACTGAAAGAATTCTGTTCTATTCAGGCATGGTTCACAAAATGGGTGAAGTGCACGAGGGAACAGCAGTCACTGACTGGATGGAGCAAGAGCGGGAGCGGGGAATTACGATTACTGCCGCTGCTATCACCACCAGTTGGAAAGATTACAAAATCAACATCATCGACACTCCCGGACACGTAGACTTCACGATCGAAGTCGAACGCTCGATGCGAGTGCTCGACGGAGTGATCGCAGTGTTCTGCTCGGTAGGGGGAGTGCAGCCGCAATCCGAAACAGTGTGGCGACAGGCCGATCGGTACAAAGTACCGAGGATAGTGTTCGTCAACAAAATGGATCGGATGGGGGCAAACTTCTACAAAGTCTACGGCCAAATTCGCGATCGCATGAGAGCGAACGCCGTACCCATCCAAATTCCGATCGGCAGTGAAGAAAACTTCCGGGGAATTGTAGACTTAGTGCAAATGAAAGCCTATATCTACAATAACGACACGGGAACCGACATCGAGGAAGTAGAAATCCCCGATGAAGTAAAGGATCTAGCCGTAGAATACCGCACCAAGCTGATCGAGTCGGTAGCAGAAACCAACGACGCCCTCACGGAGAAATACCTTGAAGGCGAAGAGTTAACGGAAGACGAAATCCGCTTGGCCCTGCGTCACGGCACTGTCGAAGGTACGATCGTCCCCATGTTGTGCGGTTCGGCCTTCAAAAACAAAGGTGTCCAGTTGTTGTTGGATGCAGTCATCGACTATCTGCCGTCGCCCTTGGAAGTTCCTCCCATACAAGGACTCCTGCCCAACGGCGACACAGCAGAGCGGTTTGCCGACGACAACGCCCCGCTGTCAGCTCTGGCATTCAAAATCATGGCTGACCCCTACGGTCGCCTGACCTTTGTTCGCGTCTACTCCGGTATCCTCAAAAAAGGAACCTACGTCCTGAACTCCACCAAAGACAAAAAAGAGCGGGTTTCTCGCCTAATTGTACTCAAAGCGGACGATCGGATAGAAGTTGAGGAACTCCGAGCCGGAGACTTGGGAGCAGCCTTGGGTTTGAAAGACACCTTCACCGGCGACACCCTCTGCGAAGAAGGAGCGCCAGTGATTCTGGAATCTCTGTTTATTCCAGAGCCAGTCATCTCGGTGGCTGTCGAACCCAAAACCAAACAAGACATGGAGAAGCTCTCCAAAGCCCTCCAGTCGCTCTCGGAAGAAGACCCCACCTTCCGAGTCAACGTTGACCCAGAAACCAACCAGACAGTCATCGCCGGTATGGGCGAACTGCACCTGGAAATCCTGGTTGACAGGATGCTGCGGGAATTCAAAGTAGAAGCGAACGTGGGTCAGCCACAAGTAGCCTACCGTGAAACCATTCGCAAATCCGTCCGCGCCGAAGGTAAATTTATCCGCCAAAGTGGCGGTAAAGGTCAGTACGGTCACGTCGTGATCGAACTAGAACCCACCGAAGTCGGAAGTGGCTTTGAATTTGTCTCCAAAATTGTTGGTGGCACTGTACCCAAAGAGTACATCGGCCCAGCAGAACAAGGGATGAAAGAAGCGTGCGAATCAGGTATCGTAGCAGGATATCCCGTGATTGACCTCAAAGCTACTATGGTAGACGGGTCTTTCCACGACGTAGACTCCTCAGAAATGGCATTTAAGATCGCCGGTTCAATGGCGATCAAAGAAGCCGTGATGAAGGCGTCGCCAGTGCTGCTAGAGCCTATGATGAAAGTAGAGGTTGAAGTTCCCGAAGATTACATCGGGAACGTCATCGGAGACCTCAACTCGCGTCGGGGTCAGATCGAGGGTCAAGAGACGGATCAGGGGATAGCCAAAGTTTCTGTAAAAGTTCCACTAGCAGAAATGTTTGGTTACGCCACCGACATCCGCTCGAAAACTCAAGGTCGAGGCATCTTCACAATGGAATTCAGCCATTACGAAGAAGTGCCGCGAAACGTGGCTGAAGCCATTATCGCTAAGAACAAAGGGAACTAATGATTTTAGATTTTAGATTTTGGATTTTGGATTGAATCCAAAGTCTAAAATCTAAAATGTTAAAATCTAAAATCGCTAAAAGAAACAAGGAACAAATCGAGAATGGCACGCGCAAAATTTGAACGGAATAAACCCCACGTAAACATCGGCACGATCGGTCACGTTGACCACGGCAAAACAACTTTGACCGCCGCGATTACGATGACTCTCTCTGCACTAGGTCAAGCAAAGGCTAAGAATTACGCCGACATCGACGCTGCGCCCGAAGAAAAAGCACGGGGTATTACGATTAATACTGCTCACGTTGAGTACGAAACAACAGGTCGGCACTATGCCCACGTAGATTGCCCCGGACACGCTGACTATGTGAAAAACATGATCACCGGTGCAGCTCAAATGGACGGCGGCATCCTAGTCGTGTCAGCGGCAGACGGCCCCATGCCTCAAACTCGCGAACACATCCTGCTAGCTAAGCAAGTTGGCGTTCCCAGCCTGGTTGTCTTCTTGAACAAAGAAGACATGGTGGATGATGCTGAACTGTTGGAATTGGTAGAACTGGAAGTTCGCGAACTTTTGAGCTCTTACGATTTTCCGGGCGATGACATCCCCATCGTCACAGGTTCGGGATTGAAAGCTCTCGAAGCGATGCTTGCTAATCCCAAGACTGTCAAGGGCGAAAATGAGTGGGTTGACAAAATCTACAAGCTGATGGAAGAAGTAGATGCTTACATCCCCACCCCAGAACGCGAAGTTGACAAGCCTTTCTTGATGGCAGTTGAAGACGTATTCTCGATTACAGGTCGGGGTACTGTCGCCACAGGCCGGATCGAACGTGGAACTATCAAAGTCGGCGAAACAGTCGAATTGGTAGGTCTTAAGGACACTCGCAGCACAACGGTGACGGGTGTGGAAATGTTCACCAAGTCTCTGGAAGAAGGTTTGGCCGGCGACAACGTGGGTCTACTGCTGCGGGGGATTTTAAAGGCGGATATTGAACGCGGAATGGTGATTGCCAAGCCGAAAAGCATCCTGCCTCACACTCAGTTTGAATCTGAAGTGTACATCCTGAAGAAGGAAGAAGGCGGCCGGCACACGCCCTTTTTCTCTGGGTATCGCCCTCAATTCTACGTCCGTACCACTGACGTGACCGGCACGATCGCACAATTCACGGCTGATGACGGTACTGAAGCAGAAATGGTGATGCCCGGTGACCGGATCAAAATGACTGTTGAGTTGATTCACCCGATCGCGATCGAACAAGGAATGCGCTTCGCTATCCGCGAAGGCGGCCGCACCGTCGGCGCCGGCGTTGTTTCCAAAATCCTCAAGTAGGACTCCGATAACAGCTTAAATAGCAGAAAAGCCACCAAATTCAATCAGGCTTTTCTGCTATTTAGTGATTAGTTATTACTCATGTTGATGCAGTTAGCAGTTAGCCCAAAAACAACTGCAAACAGACAACAAACAAAAAACTGAACCTAGAAAATTCAAGAAACAAAAATGGCAACAATTCAACAGCAAAAAATTCGCATTCGCCTCAAAGCTTTCGATCGCCGGATTCTAGACGCATCCTGCGAAAAGATTGTAGATACAGCAAATCGGACAGCAGCCACAGCGATCGGTCCGATTCCCCTACCGACAAAACGGCGGATTTACTGCTTGCTGCGATCGCCCCACGTAGACAAAGATTCTCGCGAACACTTTGAAACCCGCACGCACCGCCGGATTATTGACATTCACCAGCCATCGGCCAAAACAATTGACGCTTTGATGAAACTGGATTTGCCAGCCGGCGTAGATATCGAAGTCAAGCTGTAGATTGACTTATCGAAAACTCGGAAAGAAGGAACAAAGATTAAATAAATTGTTCCTTCTTTTTGTTGAAATTTCCCTAGTCATTAGTTATAGCAGAAGGAAGAAGGAAGCAGGAAGAAGGAAGAAGGAAGAAGGAAGAAGGAAGAAAATCAATCGTTTCAGCCATTAACAACGTCCTAACCGTCTTGGCAGTTGCTATATGAGTTATTAGTTATTAATCAGCAATAATTTTTGCTCCGGCACTAACTTAAATAATTATTCTTAATTAAGGGGGGCTCACTACAAAAACCCTCCTTTAGCAGTCTCTATCATCACCTTCCGCAGCACTGAGTTTAGCAAAAAGGTATATTTAACATTTTGACGAAATAACGCCTTTGTCAAGCTGCCTCCACGGGAGATAGCGAGCCGTCGATCCCGTTGCGATCGAAAAAGCCCGATCGCTCCTGCCCCGGAATTGCCTTTAATCAGTTAAAGTAAGAAAAATAAGCGCAAGTACCGTCACTTTTGAGCGACAATGGCATCCTCTTCCTCTGTAGCAGTTCGCGAACTCCCCTTATTTCCTTTGCCGGAAGTGGTTCTATTTCCAGGTAGGCCACTCCCGCTGCAAATCTTCGAGTTTCGCTATCGAATCATGATGAATACGATTCTGGAAGGCGATCGGCGTTTCGGTGTGCTCATGTGGGACCCCAACCAAAACAAAGTCTCTGCCGTTGGCTGTTGCGCCGAAGTGATTCACTGTCAGCGCCTGCC
This sequence comes from Microcoleus sp. Pol12B4, assembly GCF_036701385.1. Lineage (NCBI taxonomy): Bacteria > Bacillati > Cyanobacteriota > Cyanophyceae > Oscillatoriales > Microcoleaceae > Microcoleus > Microcoleus sp. Pol12B4. The sequence continues at coordinate 17,608 of NZ_JAUBQR010000045.1, forward strand.
CGACGATCGCATGAAAATTATGACCCTCGGCCAGCAGCGGTTCCGAGTGCTCGACGCCGTTCGGGAAAAACCGTATTTAGTCGGTCTAGTAGAATGGATTGAAGACGAACCGCCGCAAAAAGACCTCAGACCCTTGGGAAAAGATGTCGAACAACTGCTGAGAGATGTAGTTCGCCTCTCCAGCAAATTGATGGATCAGCCGATCGACCTGCCCGAAGATATTCCCAGTTTGCCCACCGAATTGTCCTATTGGGTAGCCAGCTACCTTTACGGCGCAGCGACAGAACAGCAAACTCTTTTAGAATTGCAAGATACTGCTGCGAGATTGGAACGCGAAACCGAAATTTTGACTTCTACTCGCAATCACTTGGCAGCGAGGACTGTACTTAAAGATACCCTCAAGTAGCCAATTTTGTAGGAAAAAGCACGATGGTTTGACCTGAAGTGAAAAAAGAATTACACACAAATCATTCGATTTTTGATTTTTGCTTTTCGATTGGCTGATGAACTAAGGGTTTGGATCGCAGCCCTACAGTTCCATTCTTTTTGGGAACTGGCATCTGTTTAATTCTTAACTTCAAACAGGTTCGGATAGGTTCCTTATAGCAGTAAATGCTTGTGTTAGACAATCACGACCAACCGAAACCATACGATGCAGTTAGAGGCGGTCAACTGCCACCTCCTGTGGGCGGTGTAGTGCTCGGCGGACTAGCAGGAGTTAAACATCGGCTGTCTAGTTGTGTCAGCGAACATCGAATCGCCGCCTTGAGAGAGACATTGAATTACGGCGATGCTGGCTTAAAAATAGTCATCAAGATTTGTCAAAGCGAAACAGGGCCAGTGCAGCGGGCGGCCTGCGATTTGCTTCGACAAAGGCTGAATTCGATCGCCCGCGAAAAATTACAGGCTTTTGTAGCTTCAAGTTCAGATGCAGAAGCTGAGTTAGGCAGCACGGAAAAAATATTAAAGCACTCATCCGGTGCAGTCTCAGAAAAAAATTACGATCGGCAAATGTCCGAAGCAGAGTTAATATTTGAGACAATTACGCAGCAAATGCAACCAAGTTTGTTGCTATTAGAAGCACTGGTAGCCTCTGTAGAACGCGAAGAATTTACCAGCGAACTGATGAATCTTTGGGAACTATTAATCTTAGAAATTCAGGAACCTCTCAAAGAACTGCGTCAGGCTGTTGGCAGTGCGATTTCCGCCCAACTGCGGATTCAGTGGCTGTACAATCAAGCTGAATCTCAAGCCAACCAGTGGCAGCAGCGAGCTTTGCTAGCTCTTCAGACACAGGATGAGAATTCAATCCGCCTCGCCGTGGTTCGCCAGCAGGTTCAATTCGATCAGGCTGCAGAACTAAAAATTGATTTAGACTACCAAACTGTGCGAGTAGAAAATCTCAACCGCAACTTGCTGGCTTTGGAAAGTAAGATTGCTCAAGCTAATTCCAAGAAAGAGATCCTCAAGATGCAGCTTCATTTTGCTAAGGTACAGCAGCAAATAGACTTCACTTTCAGCCAAGTCAATAGTATATTTTTTAGTCCTTAGTTGTCGGATTCTCCGGTTATATATTGCGTTATCTCAAACTTGTCTGACGCAAAAATGTATTGCCCCACTTAAAATTGCCTCATCTAACTTAGCTCCTTCCAGATTAGCCCCGCATAAAAATGCCCCGCTCAAATTAGCACCGCTCAAATCCGCTCCTCTCAAGTCTGCGCCCTCAAGGTTACTTTCACACAAAACAGCGTTTCTCAAGTTGGCTTTGAGCAGACTCGCTCCACGCAGTTTTGCCTCACTTAGATTTGCTTTCTCGAGGTTTGTATTGTCCAAGCAAGCATCTATGAGGTTTGCTTCCATCAGGTTTGCAGCGTACAATGAGGATCGGCTCAAATCAACACCGATCATTTTCGTGTCGCTCAAGTTGGCGTTTTTCAGTTTTGCCTCAATCAGGTCAGCTCCTGTTAATCTTGCGAAACTTAAATCGGCTCGGCTCAGGTTGGCCCCATTGAGTTTTGTCATCACCAGGCAAGCATTCTTGAGGTTGCTACCTATTAAGTTTGCCCCCATTAGGTTGGCCAAGGCAAAATTTATTTCCTTCAGATTGGCGCAGGCTAGATTAATATGAATTAGGAAAGCTTCTCGCAAAGAAGCTTCTTTCAAGTTGGTTTCATGAAAATTTCTTTCTCCGGCTGCGTATCGCTTGAGAAGTTCATCAGCATTCATCTCACCAGCCTCCTAAGTTTTACTTAAAAATAAATTATACTACTGACAGTACATTGTAGCAACCAAATATTTTTAAAGTTTCTGTGTGATTTTTTAATTCTTCCAGTGCAGATCGAACAAATGCTTGGCAGGCGTTAGCCTCAACGTCCATAAAGAAAATATATTCTCCGAGCGATCTTTTAGTCGGTCTAGATTCAATCCGACTTAAATTAATACCCCGACTGGCAAATACTTGCAAAGGTTTTACCAGTGCTCCGGGCATATTGGCAGGTACGCTAAAAGCTAGTGAGGTATGGGTGCAATTAGACGGTGAAGCATCGAGGATCAACTTAGAAGCAGATTGTGTAATGGATTTAATGGATGAGATACCCCCGGGTTCTACGTTGGCGATTTCTCCCCCACTCCTGCTGAGTACCCAAAATCGAGTGTAATTATCGGGATAATCATTAATGGGTTGAGCCAACACTGGCAAATGGTAAATTTCAGCAGCTCTTGGCGAAGATATCGCTGCTACATTTCTATCTTCCAGATATTGCAATGCTTCCGTGGTAGAATTCGCCGGAATTAATTGAGCTGAGGGAATAAACTGCCCCAACCATACCTGACACTGAGCTAGCGCTTGCGGGTGAGAGTAAACTTTTTGAATCTCGTTAAAATTTTTAGCATTAGACACCAGCGCGTGGGAAATTGGCAAAACTAAGGCGTGTTGAATGCGGAGTTGATCGAGTCGCCACAGTGTATCTAAAGTGACAGTCACGCTGCCTTCGATCGAATTTTCGACGGGTACAACTGAATAGTCAACCTGCCCTACGGCAGATGCCTCTAGCGCTTGAGAAATGGTGGAATAAGGACACAGGGTGCATTCCAAGTTAGTTTCCAGGCTCAACCAATTGACATAAGCTAGAGCTGCTGTTTCTGCATTTGTACCAACAGGGCCGAGATGTGCGATCCTCTTCGAGGGCTTCGCTAACGAAATTTTCATTTAAAGGCAATTTTAGGTTACAAAAGTTTGCTTGACTCTCATCAGCTAGGAAGTATGATGAAAAATTAGCGACGTCCCGAAAGCTTTTATCAGTGAGATCTCGGATGACATTGCTGGGCGCGCGACTTAGTTCGCTACGTATGTCACCTTAAAAAAGGTGATAGTTTATTAAGATATGCTTAGGAATCCTATATTTTGATATTTTCTCATGTACACCCGCTTTAATTCTTCCCAATCCGTTGAGATCGCCGTACCAGAGGAACGGGTTCCCATTCAACATTATCTGCGCCAGCCGAGGCGACTGGTGAACGCCCTTGTCGATCGAAGTCGCACAGAGCAGCTAAGCGATGACTGTTTCCGCCTCAAAATGCGACCGTTACAATTTATGATGCTGAGCATTCAACCCACAGTAGACATGAGGGTGTGGGCGGAGTCGGACGGCACAATCAATTTGGAGTCCGTCGCTTGCGAAATTCGCGGCGTGGGTTATATCAACGATCGCTTTGCTCTCAATCTCAAAGGGCAGCTTTGTGTTCACCAAAGCAGCGGGGTAGCATACTTGAAGGGAAAAGCGGATTTGGAAGTACAAGTAGAGTTACCGCCGCCGTTTTGGGTGACGCCCAAACCCATTTTAGAAGCAACCGGGAATGCTTTGCTCAAGAGCGTACTGCTGAGTGTCAAACAGCGGTTGATGCACCAGTTGCTCTCCGATTATCGCCACTGGGCAAGCAGCGAAAGTGAGCTAATATCGATCGATCTCCCCCCAATCTTATCTTTAGAAGGGTGAAATCCTACTAGAGAAGCTGTTAATTAATGTATAGGGATATTTGACCAAAATCACACCACTTACCACAATATTAGTTAGACGCTTGAATTGGGCATGGGTCGCTTTGTTGGAACTAGCCAGCAGGGATATATAGATAGCTGCCGGTCACTCAAAATCGATGTGAGTAAGCCCTCCATGTTCATCCTCTTCAATTATTCCCACGCCCCCAGGCCACTCTGTTGACCTGTGTTTTGAAACTTCCTCATTTTGGTGGAGTTCGCGCTGTGGTGGCTTAATTGTTTTGCCCGGTTGATTCGTGGCGCCCACCCGAATCCTGATTTTTGGCCCGGAATTGCCTAAGCGAATTGTCATCCCGTCCACAACTGACACCTGAGCGATCGGTCTATCATCTACATAAGTGCCGTTAGCACCAAAATTAATAATTTCCCAGCCATTGGCGTGATTCCACAGCTCTACGTGGTGGCGGGAAACTACAGCGCTGTAAATAATTACATCATTGTCGTTCGAGCGGCCGATCCGAACCACAGGTTCTGATTCAAAACACCAACTTTGAACTGGGACAGATTGGATAGGATGTAACAGAGTTAAGGTAATCACGGATGTTTTGACACTCCACCGCCAGACACAAAGGGGGAGGCTTCCAGATAGATTCTGTGGGATAAAAACACAAAAAATTTGATTTTGAAAGGCGTCGTCAGTGCGCCAGGATTGTCTCTATCTGCAGTAAAAGGTGAAATTTTGGCTGCTTGAGGCATTTGAACAAACTTTTGATCCTTAGCTTTTAGCGCAGGCGGCAGCAATTTCCCCCCCTTTTTTCCCTGCTCAACCAGAGATTTCAACTCAGACCCGCGCTGGTTGCAGATCTGATTCGAGTTCTCGATCGGGCAACAATCAACGACCGACGAATCGCTGTTTGTAAAGAAAGAAGTTAACCAATTATTAATCCTGGGGTCTCTAGATAAAATACTTGTTGGTTGTATCAAACAGCCTAGGTCTTTTTGAGTTGCTAACATTTTCCTTATTGATGCGATACCTTTAAAATACAATGCTTTGAGCAGCACTGGAATTTTGAGCGACAACGCATCAATCTCTGATAGCCCCAAAATACCGATCGACCTTCCTCGCGCGCGCCGCCCCAGAATGTGCTCGGCAATTAGTCGCAGGGCGAGCGGGAAGGCCCAACTTCAGCTCAAATCTGACTCGGGCTGCTCCGGGTTGGGATCGGGCGGGACAGACTCTTGCCTTTGCCGCTTCAACTCTGCAACTTTTTCTTGAGCTACATCCCTGACTTCTAGAGCTTTATCTTGGAATTTTTCCGCCAGACTTCGAGCGCCCCGCTTCACACCTGCCACATTTTTGAGAGTTCTGTCGAAATCTTCATGTAAAAACTCTGCTACCAGACCGACTTTTTTGTGCAGTCCTTCCGCGTACTGCACTGGCTCCGATACAGCAGCTTCAGAGACGATCGCCCGCTTGCTGCCAATAGTCGAAATAGCTGCCACAGGTAACAAGTAAATGTCGTCTAAAACACCGCGCCAGCCGCTCGATTTAAATAGGTAGTGGGTGACTGAACCCGTGCGGACATCAAATAGATAGTCAACTACTGCACCTGCCTGATTCCCAGCGTCCGTGAGCACCTCAAGCCCGATCGGACACACAGCTTGTTCCGGCTGATGCAATTCCGGCAGTTCCGGGTTAATGGTGACAAAAACATTTTCGCCTACCGTATCAACTTGCGCCCAAGCGAACCAAGTTTTTTTGCTGCCCAAAAGTCCCGACTTGCAAGTAAAGCCGATCGCCCGCTGGGAGTGAGCATCGAGCCAAACCCGATCTACCCTGCCGACCTCTTCCGCTGTTCTGCGGTCGATCGTGCGACGGTTGAGCAGTTCGCTGCGCCTAACAATCTGTGGTGATGTACTCATAAATAAACTCCTGAGTGCCTCCTTTGAAAAATGTCGATCGTCCAAAGAAGCCGATTTAATATTCTTCTTCCGAATAATGGCGATTATTATCTGCCTCAGTTAACTCCTCCTCTTCCCTGGAAGTGCCAACTTCTTTGTGGTCGGGAACAGGAATCGTGCTAATGTGCACGCCGCCCGAGGGAGCGTTAATTTCCTTAGCCTCCCTGGGCTTGACGCTAATTTGTCCTAACGGGACTGAGGACTGATTCGGACCTACGTTGATTTGAATTTTCGGCCCTGAGCGAGCCAAGTGAACGATCAGACCGTCCACAATGGGAACCTTAGCGATCGGCTTACCATCGAGGTAAGTCCCGTTGGTACCTAAATTGATCAGTTCCCAAGTTATGCCGCTGCGCCGCAATTCGATGTGGCGACGAGAAACCACAGCGCTAAAAAGAACGACGTGGTTTTCGGTCGAGCGCCCGATCCGGACGACCTGCTCGTCTTCAAAGATCCAACTGCGGACGGGTATAGACTGGAGTGGATGTAGCAAGGTCAGCTTAATCACATTGGCAGCATTGAGTTTTGGTAGAGCGCCTCAAGATGCGATTTTAGATTTTAGACTTTCGATCGCCCAATCCAAACTCGCTCTAAGAGATTTGAAATAAAAACGTAACCAGGTCTCCTTTGCCCAGAGAGATGCGGTCTCCCGGTCGTAACCGATGGCGGTTTCCCTTGGGTAGAGGAGTATTGTTGACGTAAGTGCCGTTGGAACTGCCTACATCTTCTAGGTAGCAAGCATCTCCCTCCACCCGGAGATTTGCGTGTACCCGAGAAACTATCTCAGAATTAGCAAATCCCGAAACATCGATATCCGGCGGTACTAAGTCATTGGGCTTGCCTATGTGAACCACAGACAGACTGTGAGGCAATTCCATCGGCGTATTTGTCTGAACGTGTAACAGGCGCGCCGACTGCTGTTGCAGTTGAGTTTTAGCTACACCTGCTGGCTGTGGGCCCGGAGCCGGAGGAGAGATATTTACTGGTGTTGCCACCGATTCAGTTGTAACAGGAACCGAGGGCGAAGGTGGGGGATCTGGAATCGTCGGAATGCTGGCGGGAGTTTTTTCCAAGTTGAGACCCTTATTCAGGGTAACTAGAGGTTCCATTGCCATCAAGGGCTCGGGTGGCACTAAATCCGGCGCCGGTGACGATACCACTGTGGGGCCTACAGGCGAGGGGGACCGTACTGTCCCGTCAACTTCTGGAACTATGGAACCCGGACGCAAGTTAAAGCCACACTGACCGCAAAATGCTGCATCTGTCTGAACTGCTGCACCGCAGTTCGAGCAACTTGCGGTAACAGGTAAAGGCGTGTAGCAAGCCTCACACTGGCTGGCCCCGTCGGGGTTCTGGTGATTGCAATTGGGACAGACAATCATCGATTTCTCCTTGCTATCGGCCAGATTTTCAAATCAGCCTCATAAAAATACTCGTGTATATGGTCAAATTTTAACTTTAACCGCCACAATTCTTATATTGCTTCGCTAATACTAGCAACTGAGCTGACGCCGTGACGTTAGCTCTGATGGCCCTGATTGACTTAGTGATAATGCTGAGTGTGTTGACACGCTTGCTGCTCTGTCAGCTATTTTACTGCTTCGCCAGCCGCCGCATCGAGCAGCCACCAAAGTTCGCCTTCTGGTTGAACGAGTCTGGCTGGATAGGTCATTTCGTCAGCAGCAGGGGCAAAAATTTGAGCTAGGGCGGGTTGTTTGCTGGCTCCTGCGACCATGAAGATGACGCACCGGGCCCGGTTGATTAAGGGCACTGTAAAGGTAATGCGGGGTTGACCGTCTTTGTTGCCGACAGTTACTAGGGCATCCCGGACTTCCAAGGCTGCTGTGCCGGGAAATAGAGATGCTGTGTGGGCGTCGTCTCCTATGCCCAATAAAATGATGTCGAAAGCAGGAAATTCGCCCTCGGATACTTTGAAGAACTGCTGCAATTCGGTTTGGTGCGCCGCCGCGTCTGCTGCGGGGTCGCCGGCGCCTGTGGGCATGGGGTGGATGTTGCTGGCGGGGATATTCACTCGATCGAGCCACGCGAGGCGCGCCATTTTTTGATTGCTGTCTGGGTGTTCTTGGGGAACATAGCGTTCGTCGCCCCAGAAAACGTGAATTTTGTCCCAAGGCAGGTCTTGGGCTGCTATCGCTCTGTAGAGCGGTTCTGGTGTGCTTCCGCCCGCTAAGGCGATCGTACAAAGTCCGCGTTCTGCTATGGCTTCTGAGATTTTCGACAGCACAATTTCCTGCGATCGATCTATTAGTTGTTCCCGATTTGCTAATACTTCAACTACTTTTTTCATTAATTTCCTCTCAACTTTCCTTGGGTGTTGTTCTCAGCAATTGCCAATTTTACCTTGACATTTTGGTTTGAGGTCGAGCTGCTGACAGACTCGGCAGGCAAGACACCGCATTCCGTAATATTTTATCATCTTATGCCCCTTGATTTAAGGCAAGCAAGACATATTTATACCAGTGCTTTATGGATATTTTCACCGATTGCATTGAGCTTTCGCAACTTTCAATCAAAATTTTGATCTTACTCGGAGCATCTCTGCAGAAAGTAAAAAGCGTTTTTTGGGAGTGCGATCCGTCGCGCACAGCAAAGTCTATAAATATAGCGAGCCGGACGATCGCACACCGACAGTAAAAGCAAAACCGAGATGCTCGCGATCGCGCTTACCCCGGCATAGCAAAAATAATCAAGATTGATGTGGTAGACTAGGAAAAATAGTTTTAAATCCGCACGCTCGGATGGAAGCAAAACTATGTCAAGTTTTAAGCGATTTCCTACATCTGTCCGCTATCTAATAGCGCGGTTGCGCCACTGGAGCCAACCGGCGGTTTGGGCTCCGTTAGCCGTGCTGTGTGCGGGGGGGTTATTTATCTGGGAGGTCTCTGTAAACCCAGAAAGGTTGAGCATAGATGGCGAAGAAGAAGTAGCCACAAACAATCCAGCTTCGCTATCGGGACTATCTGCTGAAGATACCGCGATTGCGGCTGAAATCGACAGCTCACCAGTGCTAGTCAATCAGTTTAATGGTTCTACTGCTTCTGAACTGAACTTGTTAAATTCATCAGTAGTAAAAAGCCAAGGTTTATTCGAGGAACTTCGAGATCGGGGCTTAGAAACTCCTCAGCCATATTCCGCCCCCAAGCGAGTAGGAAGCAGCGGATTTTTCTCCTTGCCAAATTTAGCAAATCCTGCTGTCGAGACCGGAAACAATAACCCCCAAAATTCCAGCTTGCCAAGTTCAAACGCAACATCAGCGTTGAGTTTATCTAACAGCGGGAAACTGACTTCCGGGATAAAAACGATCAAGCCTGAGTCTGAGGGTACAGCGACAGCAACTTTATCGCAGGCGTCGAGTGATGCTAATTCAGGTAAACAAAACGAAAATTCTCTGCCTTTGAGTCCGCTGCAAGCAGCTATGAAAAAATACGTCGTTGCTAACACTTCGGCAACGGCGACTTCGGTTGAGAAAACAACAGACTCGGCTAAATTGCTCGATCGACCGGCTTCCGATCCGGCTGCAGTAAATGCGACAAATTTGCTCCCAACGACCGCTACAGCTCAAAGTAGAGCAAATTCTGTGAATGTTCCCACAGCACTTTCCCCACTTGTGGCTCCGACAAATACTGTGAGCAAGGAATCTCAAGAATTCTTACAACCGACAGCTACAGTCCCTGAACCATTGGCGGGGTTAACTTCTCGAGTACCGACCCTCCCCGAAATTAATGCAGGAACTCCAACGGTGGCTTTGCCAAAAAATCCCTACCAAACTAATTTATCCGGTTCAGGATTTGCACCTGAAGTTCCACCTGTGGCATTTCCAATAGCCATACCTTCGCCAACACCTCTACTGCCAAATGTCGGTCCATCTCCCTTTCCAATTGGGATTGGGGGAAGCAAGATAATTAGCCCTCAATTCTCTCCCAATTCAGCAAATTCTCAATTTCAAACACCTCCACCGAGTCAACTTAACTTGCCTGAGCCACCTAACTTTGGAGTTGTTCCCCAAAATACAAATCAGGGCGTGCATCCCATTCAACCTCAAGCTTTTGCTACACCCCGCTCCCTGGCTCCAGGACGCTACATTGGCGGTGGCCAAATCAATACTTTTTCTAATCCTTAAAATGAAGGAAGTTCGGCCACGAAAACGATATTCTCAATTCCCAATACTTAGGCTAGGCGGTTCATGGCATTCGACTTCGGTTTTCCTCAGCTTAGTCGAAGGGAAGGGAGCCGAAGGCAGTGGAAGGGCAGTACAAGTTCCGAATTACCTATTCTCAATGTTAGGGGTAAAACTTACCTAGCGGCGGCCCGCACCAACAACAATCCCCCGATTCCCAAGCCAAACATAATCGGCAGCCAAGCCGAAAGAATCGGAGTCAAAACAGCTTTCACGCCCATAGAACTGGTCATGAAAGAAAATACGTAGTAAGTGAAAATCACAACTACGCTAATACCAAAACTCGTTCCTCGACCGGAGCGGCGCGGTTGAGTTCCCAAAGCTGCTCCCACTAAACCAAAGACCATGCAGACGAAAGGAAAAGCATATTTTTCTTGAATTCGCACCTTTAATTTGCGAATTTGCGGTTCGTCGCCACTGTTTTTAATGATATCCAAACGCTCTAAAGCTTGGGCAATGTTCATTTCCTTGAAATCCCGCACTCTAGCCGCTAAATCTAAGGGCGTGCGGGGGAGCTGCAATTGCTGGTGTTGAAACCTAACTATATTCCGGTAAGAGCCATCAGGAGCTACTATATAAGCGGTTCCGTTGAAAAAATCCCAGGTATTTTCTGAGGGATTCCAAGTAGCGGATTCTGAAGAAACAATTTGATTGAGGCCTGGGGTAGAGCGATCGATAATTGTTAAACCTTTCATTCGCTGGCCGTCAAATTGTTCTGCATAAAAAAAGCGGGCGAGGATTTCGTCGCCGCCTTTTTCTGGTTTGCGAAATTCTGTGTAGATAATATTTCTGTCTTGAAATGTCGGTTTTTCTCGCTTCAGGGCTCGGTCTAAAGTCAGAGTAGCTCTGTAGCTGGCAGCAGGTACAACTAACTCTTGCAAAGCAAAGGTGAATCCTGCAACAATTAAACTCATTATCACAGCAGGCAGTATCAATCGGTATACGCTGACTCCGCAACTGCGGAGGGCGATGAGTTCGCTGTCGCTGGACATTCGGCTGTAGGCCATTAAGGTTGCTAGCAGCATCGACATCGGGAAAGCCAATACTACAAAGTAGGGAATTTGCAAGAGAAAAATTTCTATGGCTGCGCCGTAGGGGAGGCCGGATTCTGCTACTCTGCGGACTAATTCAAATAAAGCTCCAACTGTGACTGCGACGGATGTAAAGAGTCCGACGCCAAAGAGAAATGGCCCGATTAGTTCTTTGGTAATGTACCAGTCCATTACTGAAATTCTCGGCAGCCAGTTGATGGGATTCAAAGAATTGGATATTGCTATTTTCATAGTTTGGGCTTTTTGCAGTTTGCTCCTCAATCTAACATCTCAAATCTAAAATTATCCCCATGGGGAATGCCTTCAAAAGACTATCGCACGAAGTTGTCACCTAAGTAATACTGACGCACTAAAGGGTTGCTGTAGAGTTCTTCTTCAGCCCCCGATGCTAAAATTTGGCCGTCTCGCATGATGTAGGCTCGATCGGTAATTTCGAGGGTTTCTCGGACGTTGTGATCTGTGATGAGGATGCCGATTTTACGATCGCGCAGTTTAGCAATAATGGTTTGAATTTCGTCTACGGCGATTGGATCGACGCCTGCAAACGGTTCGTCTAAAAATAGGAACATCGGGCCCTCTCGCCCAGCAGCTAATGCTCTGGCTAGTTCAGTCCGCCGCCTTTCTCCCCCGGATATTTGAATTCCCAAACTAGATGCTATTTTTTCTAAGCGAAATTCTTGCAATAGGAAATCGACTCGATCGCGCCATTCCCAGCGCGGCACTTGAGTTTGTTCTAGGACTAACAAAATGTTGTCCCGCACGCTCAGGTTTCGGAAAATGCTTGCTTCTTGAGCGAGATAGCCAATTCCCAAATGCGCTCGCTGGTGCATCGCCAATTTAGTAATGTCTAAATCGTTTAGCCAAACAGTTCCTTGATTGGGTTTTTCTAATCCGGTTGCTATGTAAAATGTTGTGGTTTTGCCGGCACCGTTAGGGCCAAGTAGTCCTACGATTTCTCCTTGGGCTACCGAAAGGTTGACGCGACTAACTACATTGCGTTTTCCGTAGGATTTGTGAATATTTTCGAGTACAATTTTCATTTTCGCTCCCGGCAACCTCTACAAGCTAAATTTCAGACTGCGGCTTTGTGCGATCGACTCTCTAATTTAAATTTTACCTTTTCAAGGTTGTGAGTTTTATAAAGACGAAATTTCGCATCTATCCCAAGTAGTATGTTTTGGCTGAGGCGAAATTTCGCTGCTGCAAGCCACTGTTACCGGGGGGCTGTAGTTGGACGTGGGGAGCCTACTGCATTTTGGGCTGCTGCATCTTGTTCCGGGGCAACCAGATAAACAGATTCTACCTGTCCTGGGTTGTCTGGTAGCGCAATAAACCGCCCTTCGTCGATCAGGTATGTTATGGTTTCGCCGCGCAGGCTGTTGCCCTGCTGCAATACGTAAACATCTCCGCTGAGAATGATCCGGCGCTCGCGGCTGAAATATTGAGCTTGAGCTGCGGTTGCTTGTATTTGGCGGGCTGGATAGTTGATTTGGACGTTGCCGCGGGCTGTCACGATGCCGGTTTTGGAGTCGGCTTCTTGAATGTCCGATCGCACACTCAGAGTGCGGGGCGGCCCGGCTTGCGGGTAGGTGGGAGAGGCGATCGCGCCTGCCAGAGTGAGGGGCAACAGCAGCGATAATCCTTTGAATATTCGGGAATGAAGTAGTTTAGCGGAGAGCATCATAGCTTACAAGCCTCAAAATTTGTAAAATTACTGTCGCTCAACCTCCAGTTTTGACACTGACAGATCAGCTACCGGGAGCATTTAACTTGTCTGTTCAGACTGAGTGAAGGACGCCGGACACGGCAACCGGAACATTTTTCTTGATGGAGATTAGATGCACAACAGCTTATCAGTTAAATATTTTATTTTAACAGCCGGAAAGAATTTCGGACTTGTCGATCGATTGACCCGAGAGTCTCAACCAATTATCCTAGCAAGACAGCAGCCACTTTCTTTGCCTGTTTAGCCCATTTGCGGGATTTGCAAGTTTTTTGACGGTTGCCCGGAGCGGGAAGTTTCGGGCTGCCTCCGAAAGTGGAAGGCATAAGCTCTCCTAAGGCAGAAATCAGTTATGTAAAAGTCCGCTGTCAACTAATAACTAATCGGTAACACTTAGGGTAATGAACTGTAAAATCATGTCCGCTCCGGGTTTGCCAACGCTTAAATACTTGCATTCCTAATGCCGCGTTCAGATGGAAGACCAACGATTGATTTTGATAACTATCTTGTCTTCGTTTAACTCAAGTTGAGCCGGGATTTCTGTGGCTTCAAATAAATAAATGAGTTGCCAAGGGCTTTTCGTTTTTTCCAATCGCCTCCCACTGCCGCTAAGATTTGTTTTTTTGACATTCCCAACACGAGCTTATCCACAAGTAGCTCGTTCTCAAGAGTCCGCAAGGCCTTCTCAACCCAGCACCGATACCATCTGCCAAAAGACAATTCCATTGGATAGAAATCCTCTTTGCCGACCCAAATCGTGCTGTATGCGGGACCGTTTACGACCAAATAACAGTAAATGGCGCAACCCTGATGGCAGAGTTCCAACACGCCGGGGTATTCGTCTCTATCTCCCCACGGCTCCAACTCCTCATCTGAATAAAAGTCTGTTGCTTTGGTGAATGGGAATGGTTTGCTTAAGTCACGATACTGTGCTGCCTCTTCAAGAGGCTCTAAACCGTAAAATGGCCCTGCTCCACCGTTGCCAATTTCTTTCAAGAATAAACGGTAGTCTTCGGGCAGCTTGACTTGATGTTCCTGCTCAAAACTCTGCAACTCGGCTTCCGCAAGCGTTGGCCCCTGTTTGTATTGGTGAAAATTTGTGCCGAACACGCGCAAATTTTTATCGGCTTGCCGCAAGCGTTCAAGTAGGTATCCTAATTCTTTTGATCTCCTATTATTTATTACAGCAAATTGTCGGTAAATGTGATACACTAAATTCAATCACCAGTGTATGGCGTGCGCTCGACTTTGCCACTTGTTGCTATTATAATTCATAAACTTGGAATATGCTGTATTTGTTCTACTTTGAGGATTCGCGGCAATTGCAAGTCGCCAACTTCTTTACCTGTTAAAATTGGCACAAATTCAGAGACTTTTTCCGGGCCGGCTTGTTGTAAAGCGCTCAAAAGTTTAGCACTGTGTCCGAGCAAGTCTTCAACGGCAATTCCGGCATAACTCGGCTGATAATAACTGAGCCGATTTATTCCTTCTCCAAGCAAGATTACTGCCCCGCGCCAGTTTTGATTTCCTAAGTGATAAAGGGCGACGGCGATTTGCAATATTCCCTGATAAAACCTTTTTTCCGGCTCATCGGCTTCCATCCACAAAGCCTCTAATGTGTCGTGACAAGCGTAAAAATCTTGACTGTTAAACTGTTCGATGCCTTGCCAAAACTCGATCGGAATTTCCTCTGTCATTCGATTGGAGATTGGGGATTTTCGATTGCGGATGTGTGTTTGAGTAGGCGGCGATCGATTGTTTTTTATAGCTAAATCTTAAAAATAGGAAAAATAACGACCTGTTTTCAAAACTGCTGCCATTTCACGACCGCCTACTTAACCGATTACATAGTCTCTCTGACAGCTTGAATCTGATCCATTCCAATTTCCTGATTAGTTCCCGCGAAATCGTTATCTGGCGTCAGAAATAACATACAGTGACACTCTTTGCGCTCGCGCATGGGAATGCACGGACAGTTCCAGTAGGCGGCTTTTACTTCTGCTTCTTTATCTTCGTAATGGCGACAAGGGCATAAGGGAGCGCCTAGTTCATCCTTGTGTTTTGCTAGTCCTTCTATGACGACAGCAGTGACAGAAGGCTCGGAACAAAAGTAAGTTCCGGTGCGCTTGGCATAGGTTTCGGAGAAATTCTTCATCGCCTCCAAAGTTTTTTCGTTGGAGAGTTTAGATTTTTCTGTTGTGTTCATAGTTTAGGATCGGAGTTGAGGATGCTACGAGCTTTTGACAATTGTAGCGCAGAAGGTGATTTTAAACACTGGTATATTTCTGTTTAGTTACAAGGAGGAAAACCTTGACAAAGATTGAGTTTTAGGTTGTTGGTTTTTTAGTGGTTTTTCTCTATCCCGGAGGGTGCGCGAAACTGGCGGCAGACCCGGTTTTTGGAGCAGCCAAAAGATTTGGGCGCTCGATCGCCCTCAACAATCATCCCCCAAAGGGTATAAAAATCGGATAAGATAGCACAGCCCTGTCCCTGTTAGTGGCATCTGATGGCAACTTCCCCGAACTGGACCGGCATCCGCGATCGAAAATCTCCTCCGTCTGGGCTGATTTGGCCGCCTGACACCGAGTTAGTCGGATTAGTGTTTGAATTGACTCCCGCCGTTGCTAGCTATCTGTACGCGCCGTATGCTATGGGTTTGCACGCTTGGTTTTTAGGTCAAGTACACCAAACTGACCCGGATTTATCGAAACTTTTGCACGATGGACAGTCCGAAAAAGCCTTTACTATTTCGGGATTGGAAGGTGATTTGCTCCCCGGTCGCAAAGAATTTCAGCTTTTGGGCGATCGCATTTATCGCTGGTACGTAACAGGACTTTCAAAGCCTGTAGTGCAGTGGCTGAGTCAGTGCCTGCAAAATTTGCCCTAAGAGATAGATTTGCGAAATGCTTCGCTGCTAATTCGCTCTTGGGATATTGCTTTTGCTCCCACAACTTACCAGCAATTATTAACAGCATAACCCCCATTTTCGCTAACCATCAAACTTAGTTTTGTGACTCCTACAAGTTTTCTTAGCAAAGGCTATCACTTCCCTTTGCCAGTTCCCGAAAATGTTTTTCACAGCTATTTGCGCCGCTGGAATAACTTTTCGGGGGTAAATTTTGACCAAGCAGAATTTTTGAACTGGATTGATGAAAATGTAATTATTAGCCACCACAAATTGGAGTCGCAAAAGGTAGCGGTGGGCAAAAAAGGCATGGTAACTGGATTCACTGGGGCTGTCGAATTTGGGCTAGGGTGATCGGCTCACAATCGTCCTGATTTTGTACAATTATTTTATGCTTTGGGGCGGTTAGCGCCTTACTGCGGCACTGGCCACACAACAACTTTTGGATTGGGACAAACGCGAGCAAAATGGTTGACAGAAGCGCTACCTGAAGTGTCGATACAAAGCATATTGGCGGCGCGCTGGGGGGGTGACAACCAGCCTGAAACCCAGATGAGGTAAAGATTGAAGCCATTTGTGGTAAAAAAGGATAGGCAGCAGAATTGTGACACTCGCTTCCTATCCCAAAAATAAATGTTACCAACATTCTATCA